>NZ_JBEYVJ010000348.1:0-7099 GCF_040643935.1 Kitasatospora sp. NPDC047058
CGTCGCACGCCGTGCCGCGGCCGCCGGCCGGACTACCGCCGGGCGCCGGCCGGCCGCGGGAGGCCGTAGTGCTCGCGCAGCGTCCGGCCGGTGTACCGCTCCCGGAAGAGGCCCCGCTTGCGCAGCAGCGGCAGCACCTGCTCGGTGAAGTCGGTGAACCCGCCGGGCAGGACCGGCGGCATGATGTTGAAGCCGTCGGCCGCGCCCCGGGTGAACCAGGTCTCGATGTGGTCGGCGACGTGCTCGGGCGTGCCGACCACGACCTGGTGGCCGCGTCCGCCGCCGAGCCGGCCGATGAGTTGACGGAGCGTCAGCCGCTCGCGCTCGGCGAGGTCGCGGATCAGCGCGAAGCGGCTCTTCGCCCCGTTGATCTCGGCGATCGGCGGCAGCGGGGGCAGCGGCGCGTCCAGCGGGTGGCCGCTCAGGTCGACGCCGAGCACCGAGGACAGCACCCCGACCGAGCGCTCCGGACTGATCAGTCCGTCCAGCTCCCGGTCGAGCCGCCGGGCCTCCTCCTCGGTCGAGCCGAGCACCGGGACGACGCCCGGCAGCACCCGGACGTCCCGCCCGTGCGCGGCCGCCTGCCGCTTGAGGCCGGCGTAGAAGGCCTGCCCGTCGGCGAGCGTCTGCTGCGCGGTGAACACCGCCTCGGCCCAGCGCGCGGCGAAGGCCCGACCGGCGTCCGAGGAGCCGGCCTGCACCAGCAGCGGGTGGCCCTGCGGGCTGCGCGGGATGTTGAGCGGGCCGCGCACCCGGAAGTGCGGGCCGGCGTGGTTGATCTCGTGCACCTTGGCCGGGTCGGCGTACCGGCCGCTCTCCCGGTCGAGCGGGAGAGCGTCGTCCTCCCAGCTGTCCCAGAGCGCGGTGGCCACCCGGAGGTACTCGTCGGCCCGCTGGTAGCGGACGGCGTGCTCCTGGTTGGCGTCCCGGCCGAAGTTCTGCGCGGCGCGGTCGCCGGCCGAGGTGACGATGTTCCAGCCGGCCCGGCCCCCGCTGAGGTGGTCGAGCGAGGCGAACTGCCGGGCCAGGTTGTACGGTTCGGTGAACCCGGTGGAGACGGTGCCGATCAGGCCGATCCGCTCGGTCGCCGTGGCGAGCGCGCTGAGCAGGGTGAGCGGCTCGAAGTGGCCGACCAGGCCCCAGCCGCCGTCGGTGCGGGCCTCGACGCCGTCGGCGAGGAAGACCGAGTCGAAGGCGGCCGCCTCGGCGGCCCGGGCGAGGCCCTGGTAGTGCGCGAGGTCGCCGGCCCGGGCCGGGTCGGTGCGCGGGTGGCGCCAGGCGGCCTCGTGGTGGCCGACGCCCATCAGGAAGAGGTTGAAGTGCAACTGCCGCTCGGCAGAAGGCATGCCGGATCGCCTCCGGAGTTCGGGAGTGGGAAGGGGATACCGGCATCCTCCCGGCCGCCCCGTGCGGGGACAACGATTCGTCGGCGGGCGGAATTAATGCCCCGTTGACCTCCCCGCCACCGCCGCACCGAGCGGCGCGGTGCGCAGCTCCATCGGCCGCCGGTAGGCGCTGTCCAGCACCCCCGCGCAGGCCGCGACGGCGAGCGCGTCCGTTCCGAAGGAGCCGGCCGTCACCGGCCGCACGGCCTCGGGCCGGGCGTGCCCGGCGATCCGCCCGTGCCCGGCCATCCGCCCGTGCCCGGCGATCCGTTCGTGCAGGTGGTCGGCCAGCTGCGGCGCCACCGCGAGCCCGGCCTCGGTGACCACCAGGACCTCCGGGTTGAGCACGTTCAGCAGCAGTTCGGCCGCGGGGGCGACCAGCCGCAGCCGCTCCTCGAACAGCCGCAGCGCGGCCGGTTCGCCCGCGCCGGCCAGGGCCAGCAGCCGGTCGAAGTCCGGTACCGGCAGGACGCCGTCCCGGTACGCCCGGCGGGCCAGGGTCCGCTCGGACACGGCGGCCTGGAGGCAGCCGGTCCGCCCGCACGGGCAGGGCTCGGCCGAGCCCGGCACCGGGAGGTGTCCGATGTCCCCGGCCCGGGAGCGGCGGCCGCGCAGCACCCCGCCACCGGTGGCGATCGCGGCGTCGACCACGTTGCCGACGAACAGGTGGACGAGTTCGGTGGCGCCGGCGCCCGCGCCGAACAGCAGCTCGGCCTGGGCGAGCGCCCGGGCGTGGCTGTCCAGGTGGACGGGCAGCCTGGTCACGCCCGCGAGCACGTCCCGGACCGGGACGTCCTGCCAGCCGAGCGGTCCGTGCTCCACCACGGTGCCGCGTTCGGAGTCCACCCAGCCGCCGGTGACCACCCCGAGCCCGAGCAGCGACCGTCCTCCCGACCACCGGCGGACGAACCCCGGCAGGTGCTCGCGCACGGCGCGCAGCACGTCCGCCGCGTCGCCCTGCCGGGGCAGGCGTTCATGGGCGACGACCCGGCCGCGCAGGTCGAGCAGCGCGAAGGTCAGCCAGGGCACGCCGATGTGGACGCCGAGCGCCAGGTGGCCGCGGGTGTCGATGTCGAGGGGCAGTTGCGGACGGCCGGCCCGCGGCGGCCCCTCGGGCGGCAGCTCGCGCAGCAGGCCGAGCGCGATCAGTTCGGCGGTGTGCCGGGAGACGGCGGCCGGGCTGAGCCCGATGGCCCGCCCGAGGGCGGCGCGGGTCAGCGGGCCGCCGGCCAGGACGGCGCGGAGGACGGCGCCGGCCGCCCCGCCCTCGGCGGGCGGCGCTGCGCGGCCGAACGCGGGAGCTGCGACCAGGGAGAGCATGCGGTCGATGCTGGCAGCGGGGTGTTGCACGGGAGTGGCGGCGGCATGAATCCGGCCGCGGGGCGGCGGGCGGTGGGAGGCCCGGCCTGCCGCTCAGGCCCGGGCCCGCGCGCGGTTCGGGCCCAGGCCGGCGCGCCGCTCAGGCCCGGCCCAGCACCCGGTCGACCGTGATCTCGATGACCACCCGGTCCGGGTTCACCCGCGGCTCGCGGTAGCGCTCGGTGTACCGCCGCACCGCGTCGGCCACCGCCTCCGGCTCGTCCCGCACCACGGCCACGCCCTCCATGGTCGACCAGCGGGCCCGGTCCACCTGGCAGACGGCCACCCGGAGCCCGGCCGGTCCGGCCGCCAGGACGTTGCGCACCTTGCGGCTGGTCCGGCTGCTGATCACCCGGGCCGTCCCGGTCTCCGGCTGGTAGGTCACGCCCACCGGCACCACGTGCGGCGACCCGTCCGGCCGCTGCGTGGTCAGCGTGGAGATGTGGCGCTCCCGCCAGAAGGCAAGGAACGCTTCGTCGAGCTCGCGCGGATCATGGGCCATGCCCGCGATCGTACGACGCCCGCCCCGGTGCGAGGGCACCAGGGCGGGCGTCCGGCCGAGCGGCGGCGGGGTCAGTGACCGCGGGCGATCCACTCGGGCAGGGCCGGGGCCTCGGCCCCGATGGTGGTCGGGTCGCCGTGCCCGGTGCGGACCACCGTCTCGGCCGGGAGCGACAGCAGCCGGTCGCGGATCGAGTCGATGATGGTCGGGAAGTGCGAGAACGACCGGCCGGTGGCACCCGGGCCGCCCTGGAAGAGGGTGTCGCCGGTGAAGACCGTGCCGAGGTCCGGCGCGTAGAGGCAGACCGCACCCGGCGCGTGGCCGGGGGTGTGCAGCACGGTCAGCGCGGTGCCCGCCACCTCGATCCGCTGCCCGTCGGCGAGTTCGCCGTCCGGCAGCCGCGCCGGGTGGGTGAGCTTCCAGAGCGGCAGGTCGTCCGGGTGCAGCAGGATCGGCGCGCCGGTCCGGGCGGCGAGGGCGGGGGCCGCGTCGATGTGGTCGTTGTGCGCGTGGGTGGAGACGATCGCCAGCAGCCGGCGCCCGCCGAGTGCCGCCTCGATGGCCTCGGCGTCGTGGGCCGCGTCGATCACCACCGCCTCCTCGTCGTCACCGACGATCCAGACGTTGTTCTCCACCTCCCAGCTGCCGCCGTCGAGTTCGAAGGTGCCCGCGGTGACCAGCCGGTCGATCCGCGGCCCCGGGGCCGGTGCGGCGCTCACAGGACCACCACCGAGCGGAGCACGTCGCCCTCGTGCATGCGGGCGAAGGCCTGCTCCACGGCGTCGAGTTCGATCGTCTCGGTGACGAACGTGCCGAGGTCCAGGCGGCCCTGGAGGTAGAGGTCGATCAGCATCGGGAAGTCGCGCGAGGGCAGGCAGTCGCCGTACCAGGAGGACTTCAGTGCGCCGCCGCGGCCGAACACGTCCAGCAGCGGCAGCTCCAGCTTCATCTCCGGCGTCGGCACACCGACCAGGACGACGGTGCCGGCCAGGTCGCGGGCGTAGAACGCCTGGGTGTACGTCTCCGGGCGGCCGACCGCCTCCACCACCACGTCCGCGCCGTTGCCGTCGGTCAGCGCCCGGATCGCCTCGACCGGGTCGGTGGTGCGGGAGTTGACGGTGTGGGTGGCGCCGAGCTTCTGCGCGGTGGCGAGCTTGCGGTCGTCGATGTCCACCGCGATGATCTTCGCCGCGCCCGCCAGCCGCGAGCCCAGGACGGCCGCGCCGCCGACACCGCCGCAGCCGATCACCGCGACCGAGTCGCCCCGGCCGACGTTGCCGGTGTTGATCGCGGCACCGATGCCCGCCATCACACCGCAGCCCAGCAGCCCCGCGACGGCCGGCTCGGCCGCCGGGTCGACCTTGGTGCACTGGCCGGCCGCGACCAGGGTCTTCTCCGCGAACGCGCCGATGCCCAGGGCCGGCGACAGCTCGGTGCCGTCCAGCAGGGTCATCTTCTGCTCGGCGTTGTGGGTGGCGAAGCAGTACTGCGGCCGCCCGCGCTTGCAGGCCCGGCACTGCCCGCAGACCGCGCGCCAGTTGAGGACCACGAAGTCACCGGGCGCGACCTCGGTCACGCCCGCGCCGACCGACTCCACGATCCCCGCCGCCTCGTGGCCCAGCAGGAACGGGAACTCGTCGTTGATGCCGCCCTCGCGGTAGTGGAGGTCGGTGTGGCAGACGCCGCAGGCCTGGATCCGGACCACCGCCTCGCCCGGCCCCGGGTCGGGCACGACGATCGTCGTCACCTCCACGGGCGCGCCCTTCGTACGCGCGATGACTGCCTTGACCTGCTGGGCCATCCGATCCACCTCCGTCGTCCGGTGCGGCTCTGCACCGGTGTGACCTGCTCAAACGACTTGCCCACGAAGCGTATCGCCCGCGCCCGCCCGCGCCCGGCGAACGGCCGTCGACGGCCCCGGTGATCCGGCTCACCACCGCCGGGCGCGACCCGGGCGAGCCGGGCGCACCGAACGTCCGTCAGAGCCGTTCCGGACACCCGGCGTTGGCTGGAATCGTCGCTGACTGTGGCGCCGCGCCCACGTACGGTCGTACCGAACCCGACGACCCGTCCGACCCATCCGTCCCGCCCGCGCCGCACCCGACCCCGCCCTGCCCGCCCTCGTCCGGACCGACCCGGTCCGAACCGGCCTGACCCGTCCCCGCGCACCTTCCCGGATCCACCCCCGCCGGGCCGCCGCCGCGCCGCCCCCCGCTCTGGAGTCTGGAGTACGGATGTCCGCCGAGAACAGTGCCACCCGTGCCGGGACCGGCACCGCCACCCCTACCGACGCCCACGCGACCGCGGCCGTGCTGCCCCCGCTGCACTGCCTGCGCCGCCTCTCCGCGGGACCGCCGCGGCTCGGCACGCTCCCCACCGGCACCCCGGTCTGGCTGGTCACCCGCCACGCCGACGTCCGCCAGGTGCTCACCGACCCGCGGCTGGGCCGCGCCCCGCTCCACGCCCCCGACGCGCCGCCGCTCTCGGTCGTCCCCAACCTCCTGGACGACCCGCAGAGCATGCTCAACATCGACGGCACCGAGCACCAGCGGCTGCGCCGCACCGTGCAGCGGGCGTTCACCCCGCGCGCCATCGCCCGGTGGCGGCCCTGGGTGGCCTCGGTGGTCGAGGGCCTGCTGGACGAGCTGATCGACCAGGGCTCCCCCGCCGACATCGTCGCCGCCTACACCCGTCCGCTGCCGGTCGCGGTGATCAGCCGCCTGATGGGGCTGGACGGCCTGGACGGCAAGCGGCTCGCGCACTGGAGCGACCACGCGCTGTCCACCACCGCGTACTCCGCCACGGCGATCCGGGCGGCGATCGCCGAGTTCTCCGCCTTCGGCGCGGAACTGATCGCCGAGCGCCGCGCCGCCCCCGGGGACGACCTGGTCAGCGGCCTGCTCGCGGCGGCCGCGGAGAGCGGCGACATCACCGAGGAGCAGCTCGTCTCGCTGGTGATCGGCCTGGTGGTCGCCGGGCACGAGACCACCATGACCACCCTCGGCAACGCCCTGGTCTACCTGCTCGGCGACGGCCGCGAGGCCTGGCGGCGGCTCGCCTCCGACGAACAGAGCGCGGCCACCGCCACCGAACAGCTGCTGCGGTCCGTCCCGCTCGGCGACAAGGACCACCTCCCCGGCCTGCTGCGGCGCGCCCTGGAGGACGTGGAGGTCGGCGGCGTGGTCATCCCGGCCGGCAGCGTGGTCGCGGCCGACGCCGACGCCGCCAACCAGGACCCGGAGGTCTTCACCGGCGACCTGCGGACCGAGCTGTTCGCCCCGCTGGGCGCGCCGATGTTCACGTTCGGCGCCGGGCCGCACCACTGCCTGGGCGCCTGGCTGGCCCGGATGGAACTGGAGCTCGCGCTGCACCGGCTGGCCCGCCGGCTCCCCTCGCTGCGGCCGGCCGCCCCGGCCGACGCCATCGAGTGGCGGCGCGGCCTGCTCACCCGCAGCCCGCACACCCTCCAGGTCGTCTGGTGACCGCGGATCCGGCCGCCCGGCCGGGCCGGCCGCCGGCGACGCCCGTGGACGCGGACACCGTCGTGGTCCGGGTCGACCGGGCGCGGTGCATCGGCTCGGGCATGTGCGCGCTCACGGCGCCGGACTCGCTGGTGCTCGGCGACGACGGACTGGCCCGGCCGGTCCGGGCTCCCCGTCCGGGCGGCCCGGACGCCACCGGGGAACCGCTGACGGAGCAGCTCGCCGAGGCGGTCGAGTACTGCCCGGTCGAGGCGCTCGCCCTGCACTCCGCCCGGGACGGCCACCCGATCACGCTCACTCCGTGAACCCGCCCGCCCCATGAACGCGGCGGGGGCGCGCCCCGGGGGGGGGGGGGGGCCCGCCCCGGCGCC
>NZ_JBEYVJ010000349.1:0-7049 GCF_040643935.1 Kitasatospora sp. NPDC047058
GGGGGGGGGGGCCGGACGGGGGTGGCGGGCGCTGCGGCGGGTCTCAGGCGGCCCGGTCGGCCGGGCGGAGCAGCAGGCGCAGGGCGGTGACGGTGCCGTCGGTGCCGAGCACGGGCTCGCCCGCGCACTCGACCAGCTCGTGCCCGCCGCAGGGGCGGCGCACCTGGAGGGTGCCGTAGGCGTGGCGTCCGTGCACCAGGGCGTCGGTCATCATCCGCCGGAGCTGCGGCCGGTCCACCTCGTCGAGCCGGTCGGGCAGCCGGTCGAGGCTGAGCGGGCCGTGCCCGGGGTCGCAGCCGAGCAGCCGGAACACCTCGGCGGACCAGCGGACGTCGTCGGTGAGGAGGTCCCACTCGGCCGAGCCGACTCCGGGGTCGGGCGGTGCCTGCGCCGTGCCGTCCACTCTGCCGCCCGCCGGGTCGTCCCCGGCCGCGGTGCCCGCGCCGTCGTCCGTGCCGCGGCCCGTCCCGCCGTCCGCCGGCACGCCCGCCGCGGCCGTGGTGCTGGCCGGCGGGCGGCCTGCGGGGCGGGGCATGTCCATGGCGGTTCCATCGGTCGGGGGTGGCGGCCGGTGACCTGGCCTGTCCGGTTGGTGAGAAGACTGTCGCACAGCGGAGTCATCCCTGTGGGGGATTTGCGGCAGATCCTTGGCAAAATTCCCCCGGCATATGCCAGTGCACCGTTGGGGCCGGTCGCCCTGTGTGCGGCGGGGTGTCCGAGGCGGTAACCTTCGGTGATTCCGGCGCCCGGGCGCCCACTGCAGTACCGACCAGAGACCCCGGCGACGGAAATCCCGTTGCCACTACGACCGCCGCAACGGATGCTGACCTCATGTTCGAGCCAGTGATAGCACCTAGTGCCAGCCTCCTCGGCCTCCTCCAGCGAGGCCGCGGTGACGGGCAGCTCCATGCGCTGGCCGCCGACCGCACCGAAGCCCTCGCCGCTTTGGAGGAGTGCGTCACCAGGGACCCGCGGGCCGACTGGCAGGTCGAGAACCGCTCCCTCTACTACGCACGCCTCTTCATGGAACTCGAGGCGCCGCTCGACGGCATCGAGGACCACCTCCACGACCCGGAGGACCTCCTCGACGACGACGAGACCCGCACCGGCCTCGCGCTCTCCGTGCTGGGCCACCTCGCCGCCTACGGCCGGCGCGACGCGCTGCTGATGCTGCGCGAGTACGCCGCCACCGGCACCAACTGGGCCTGGGCGCTGGACGAGCTGGCGCTGCGGGACGACGACCGCGGCCTGCTGCTGCTCGGCACCGCCGTGCTGGACCGCTTCCCGCCGGGCCCCGAGGGCGACGCCGAGCTGCGCGAGTTCATCCGCGGTGCGTACGAGCCCCGGCCCTGGCGGCTCTGGGCGGCCTACCACCCGCGGGTCGCGGCGGCGAGCGAGCAGTCCCCCTTCGACCTCTGGCAGCGCCAGGTGAACCGCAGCGGCGTCACCCCCGGCTGGTCCACCGCCGACGTGCTGGCCTGGGCCGACCAGGGCGACCTCGGCGGCCTCGGGGCCGGCGCCTTCGCCCGGCAGCCCGACCGCCCCGAGCCCGCCCGCGACGCCGCCGACCCGGCCGCTCCCGACGCCGTCGACCGCCGTGCCGCCGCGGCCGCGCGCTGCCTGGCCGCGGTGGTCCGGCCCGAGGACCGCCCCGCGGTGCTGGAGGCGGCCCGCAGCGGCCTGCCCGGTGCCCGCCGTGCGGCGCTCCGGTACCTCGTCGACCAACGCGACCCGGCCGCCGCCGGCCTGATCGAGGCCGCCGCCGCCGACGTGGACGACCGCCTGGTGCGCGCCGCCCTGGAACTGCTCGGCCGGATGCGCGGCCCCGAGGTGCTGGCCCACGCCCGCCGCTGGGCCGACCCGGCCACCGGTGGCGCCGACAGCGCCCTCGGCGAGGCCGCCGTCCAGCTGCTCGCCGACGCCGGGGAGCCCGCCGACGGGCCGCTGGTGGTCGCCGGGCTGCGCCGCTGGGTCTCCGTCCGCGGGGTCGCCGGCACCGGGCTCGGGACGCTGGTCGACGGTGCGGGGCGGCTGGCCGCCGCGGAAGCCGTCCCCGTCCTGCGCCACATCTACGGCGAGGCCGCCTCGTCCGAACTGCGCGGCCGCGCCGCCCGGGCACTCGCCGCGACCGACGTGCACTTCCCCGAGGGGCCGGCCGTCGAGTGCCTCTGGGACTGCGAGGAGTCCACCCGGGAGCTCGCCGCGAGGCACGTCGCCACCACCGGTGACGCCCGCGTGCTGGAGCGCCTGCGCCGCCTCGCCGCCGACCCGGCCGAGGAGGCCGAGGTCCACGCCGCCGTGCGCGGCCGGCTGACCGCCGCCCGCGAGCGGAGCCGGTAGCGGAACCCCGACACGACGCAACGGGCCGGGCACCTGTCGAGGTGCCCGGCCCGTGGGCGTCGGGTGGAACCGCGTTCTACTTCGCGGGGCTCCGGTCGAGGGTGCGGCTACTTGACGACCCCGGCGTCGGGCGCCAGGGTGCCGATGCTCACCAGCACGATGATCAGGATGCCGAGCGCCACCCGGTACACCACGAACGGCATGAAGCTGTTGTGCGAGATGTACTTCAGGAACCAGGCGATCGCGGCGTAGCCGACCACGAAGGCGATCAGGGTGGCCAGGATGGTCGGGCCCCAGGCCGGCGCCGGGCCTTCGCCGATCTTGAACAGCTCCAGCAGTCCGGAGGCGAGCACCGCCGGGATCGCGAGCAGGAACGAGTAGCGGGCCGCCGCCTCGCGGCTGTAGCCGAGCAGCAGGCCGGCGCTGATGGTGCCGCCGGAGCGCGAGACGCCCGGGATGAGCGCCAGTGACTGGGCGAAACCGAACCCGGCGGCGTGCCGCAGGGTCAGGTCGGTGATCGGCTTGGCGTGCCGGACCGCGCGGGTGCGGTCGGCCACCGCCAGGACCAGGCCGAAGACGATCAGCGTGGTGCCGATGATCCGCAGGTCGCGGAGGTTGGTCTCGATGGTGTCCTGGAACAGCTTGCCCAGGATGCCGATCGGCAGGGTGCCCATGATCACGAACCAGCCCATCCGGGCGTCCTGGTGCGAGCGGAGGGCCGGCCGGAACAGCGAGAGCGTCCACGTCTTCACGATCGAGGCGATGTCGCGCCGGAAGTAGATCAGCACGGCGGTCTCGGTGCCGAGCTGGGTCACGGCGGTGAACGCCGCGCCCGGGTCCTCCCAGCCCAGCAGGGCCGGGAAGACGCGCAGGTGGGCGCTGGAGGAGATCGGCAGGAACTCGGTGAGTCCCTGGATCAGGCCGAGGACGGCCCCGTGGAACCAGTTGATCACCGGACACCCGCCCGGGGTATCCGTCGCTCGATGCGCATCAGCGGTCCTTGTTGGTGGTCGGTGCGGGAGCATGCCCGACGGCATGCGCGGGGCACATGCCGATGGCATGCGAACGGCCGGTCCCGCCCGACGCTCGGGCCGCGCGAGGGCCCGGCGCGCGCCTGATGGTACGCGGTGAAGGTGACGGGTTGTCGTCCGCCCCCGGCGCCGCCCCGCGCCCGGCCCGTGCGGGGCCCGTGCGGGGCTCGCACCGGGCGTGTGCTGGGCGTTCGCGGGTTCGGTGGCGGGCTCAGCCGGCCGCGGGGCGGGCCCGGACCCAGGTCCGGTCCTCGGTCAGGTAGCGGTCGACGGCCAGGCCGGACTCGGCGAGCGCCTGCTCGAATGCGGCGGTGGTGAGCGGCCGGGCGAGGAAGGTCTGGGTCCAGCGGGCGTCCGGGAACTCGTACTCGACGAGCACCGAGTTGACCCCGTCGCCGACCGGTGTGGCCGAGGCGATCCGGACCAGCCCGTCCGCGCCCAGCGGGCGTTCGCGCGGGATGTTCCGCCACCAGTCCTCGCCCTCGCGCTGGAGGAGCACGCAGCCGTCCGCCGCGACGTGCCGCCGGCAGGTGTCCAGCAGGCCGCGCCGTACGGCGACGTCGCCGGCGTGCACCAGGAACGAGGCCAGCATGACGACGTCGAACCGCTCGCCGAGGTCCAGCCGCTCGATCGGGCTGCGGACCGTCCGGGCCCCGCGGACCCGCGCCAGCATCTCGGCGGACTCGTCCACCGCCGTCACGGTGAAGCCGCGGTCGAGCAGGGGGTGCGTCACCCGGCCCACGCCGCAACCGAGTTCGAGGATGCGGGCGCCGGGCGGCACCGCCTGCTGGATCACCTCCGGCTCGTCGTTCACCGGCAGTCGCGCGTACAACTCGACGGCGCAGCCGTCCGGTGTGATCGCGCCCGGTCCCGTGCCGTCGTAGCCGCTGCGTCGCTCGTCGTCGCTCATGGATGCCATCCGAACACGGCCGGCGGTCGTAGGGAAGAGGGCCTCGGGAGGAGGGTTGCGGCATACCCCCAGGGGGTATAGATTCCTCGACGACGGAGCGAGGAACGCGGCGCCGAACGAGGCACCCGGGCAAGCGGAGGACGACATGGCACACCCCGCACAGCACGAGCACCAGCAGCACGCCGGCCACGAGCACGGCCACCAGGGTCACGACGGCCACCAGGGGCACACGGCTCACGCGGGTCACGCCGGCCACGCCGGCGGCGCGAGCTGGGGGATGGCCGCGCTGGCGACCCTGCACTGCCTCACCGGCTGCGCCATCGGCGAGGTCCTCGGCATGGTGCTCGGCACCGCATTCGGCCTGCACAACGGCGCGACCGTGGTGCTCTCGGTGCTGCTGGCCTTCGTCTTCGGCTACGCCCTCACCATGCGCGGCGTCCTCAAGGCCGGCCTGGACGTCCGGGCCGCGGTGAAGGTCGCGCTGGCCGCCGACACCGTCTCGATCCTGGTGATGGAGCTGATCGACAACAGCGTGATGGTGACCGTCCCGGGGGCGATGGACGCGGGCCTCGGCGACCTGCTGTTCTGGATCGCGCTGGCGGGCTCGCTCGCCCTCGCCTTCACCCTGACCGTGCCGGTCAACAAGTGGATGATCGGCCGGGGCCGCGGTCACGCGGTGGTCCACGCCCACCACCAGCACTGAACCATCGGTGCCGGGCCTGCCGGAGGCGGGCCCGGGACGCACGGAACGCCGCAGCGGCCCGTACCGACCCGAGGGGGGGACGGTGCGGGCCGCGGCGCGTTGTCCGGGCGCTTTCCGGTGTTCCGCGGAGGGCGGGGTTACCGCGGGCCGGGCTCCAGCGCGTCCAGCGTGTCGCGCAGCCAGGCCAGCTCGGCCCGGGTGGTGGCGCGGGCGATCAGCAGCATCCCGCGGCGGAACGGATCGTCCACCTCCTCGGCGCCGACCGGGCGCTCCCCGTCGTAGAAGAAGCTGGCCGGCTCGCCGAGGAACGCCAGGCGGCGGCGGAGCACGGCGGCCTGTGCGGCGGGTTCGCCGTCGAGGTGGCGGAGGAAGGCCAGCACGGTGAACCAGCGGTTCTCGTCGCTGATGTCCAGGTCGTCCGGCGTGCGGAGCCGGTCGAGCAGGGCGGCCTGCCCGGCCTCGGTGAGGTGGAGGGTGTGGCGGGGGGCGGCCGCGGTGCCCGGTTCGGTCTCGCGGACCAGCAGGCCGTCGGACTCCAGCCGCTTGATCGCCGGGTAGAGGGTGCCGTCGCTGATCGGTCGGACGTGCCCGGTGAGCGCCGCGAGGTGGCGGCGCAGCTGGTAGCCGTGCAGGGGGCGGTCGTGGAGGAATCCGAGGATCGCGAGCTTCAGCATGGGGTCACTCTCTCAGAGGGTCGTCCGGGAAGGACCGTCCGGTTATCTCGCTACCGCTATACCTCGATGACGAGGTATGGTCCGTGCGGCGGTCGGCCGCGACCGCGTACCGCGAGGACCTGACAGGGAGTACGACCATGCGCCACGCCACCGTCACCCCGAACGGCGACCGGATCCGCTGGGTGGAGCTGCCCGGCGCCGGGCCGGCCCGGCTCTACCTGCACGGCCTCGGTTCCAGCTCGCCGGTCTACTTCGCCGCGGCCGCCGCCCACCCGCTGCTCACCGGGCGCCGCTCACTGCTGCTCGACCTGCTGGGCTTCGGCATCAGCGACCGGCCGGCCGACTTCGGCTACACGCTGGAGGAGCACGCGGACGCGGTGGCGGCGGCGCTGGACGAGGCCGGGCTGGCCGGCGTCGAGGTGGTCGGGCACAGCATGGGCGGCGCCGTGGGGATCGTGCTGGCCCACCGGCATCCGCGGCTGGTCTCGAACCTCCTCCTGGTCGACTCCAACCTCGACCCGGTGCCGCCGGTGTCCCGGCCGGGCAGCAGTGCCATCGCCGCCTACACGGAGGAGGAGTTCCTGGCCGAGGGGTGGCGGCGCACCGAGCACCGGGTCGGCCCGTTCTGGTGGGCCACGATGCGGCTGGCCGGCCGGGAGGCGCTGTACCGCAGCGCCGTCCACCTGGCCCGGGCCACCGTCCCGACCATGCGCGAGCTCCTGCTCGGGCTGGACCTCCCGCGGACGTTCCTGCACCCCGTGGCCGACGGCGAACCGGCGGGTGCCGACGGGCTGCGGGAGGCGGGCGTCGAGCTGGTGGCGATCCCGGACTGCGGGCACAACATCATGATCGACAACCCCGAGGCCTTCGCCGCGGCCGCTGCCGCCGCACTCGCCCGCCGCCCGGCCGCGGCGTGACGCTCCCGTCGCGGCGGACGCCTCCTGTGCTGCGGGACAGCCCCTACCGTCCCCGGAGCAGGACGAACCTGAGCGGCGTGCCGGGGCGGGCCTGGGCGGCGGCGGCGAGGTCGGGCTCGGGCACGACGCCGACGACCGGGTAGCCGCCGGTGGTCGGGTGGTCGGCGAGGAAGACGACCGGCCGGCCGTCCGGCGGGATCTGGACGGCGCCCAGCACCATGCCCTCGCTGGGCAGTTCGCCGTCGCGGGCCCGGGTGACCGCGGGCCCGTCCGTCCGCAGTGCGATCCGGTTGCTGGCCGGGGCCACCCGGTAGTGATCGCGGGCCAGCCAGGTCACCGCCTGCGGTTCGAACCAGTCCGCGCGCGGCCCGAGCCGCAGACGCAGCACCAGTTCGGCCGGGGGAGCGGGCAGCAACCGGATCGCACTGCGGACGGACGGGCCCGCGGTCACCCGGGCCCGCGACGGCGAACTGC
>NZ_JBEYVJ010000350.1:0-7025 GCF_040643935.1 Kitasatospora sp. NPDC047058
CCCCGCCCCGCCGCCGCCCCCCCCAACCGCCCCGCGCCGCCCCCCCCAACTGCGCGGGGTGTGGCCCGCCCCTTCAGGGCGGGCCCACACCCGGGAGGGGGAACCACCGGATCCGGCTGGAGTCCGGAACCGGAGGATCAGGAGGGCCGGGAGGCCCGGAGTGGCAGGAGGATCAGGAGGAGCCGGCGGGTCAGGAGACCGCGACGGCGCTCCAGGCGGCCGCGACGGCCTTGTACTCGGTGCTGTTGAGGCCGTAGAGGTCCTTCGCGGCGTTCAGGGACGCGGTGCGCGCGCCCTTGTAGTCCGTGGTGGACGTCATGTAGACGGTCAGCGCGCGGTACCAGATCTTGGCGACCTTCTGGTTGCCGATGCCGGTCACCGTGGAGCCGTTGCAGGTGGGGCTGTTGTAGGTGAAGCCGTTGATGGTCTTGCTGCCGCTGCCCTCACTGGCCAGGTAGAACCAGTGGTTGCCGACGCCCGAGGAGTTGTGCACGTCGAGGCGGCCGACCGACTTGCTCCAGCAGTCGGCGGAGCGGCCGTCGAGCGAGGGCTTGTCCATGCGGCGCAGCCACGGCGGGGTGGACTGGTCGCTGAACAGGTAGTCGGGGGTGTCCACCTTGTTGTTGGCGTACCACTCGACCATGGTGCCGAAGATGTCGCTGGTGGCCTCGTTGAGGCCGCCGGACTCGCCGCTGTAGCGGAGGTTGGCGGTGGCGCTGGTGACGCCGTGGGTCATCTCGTGGCCCATGGTGTCGAGGTCGACCTGCTCGGGGTCGGTGGTGCCGTCGCCGTCGCCGGTCATCATGCAGAAGCAGCTGTCGGACCACTGGGCGTTGTCCCAGTTGGTGCCGACGTGGACGAAGACGGTGGCGCCCTTGCCGTCGTTCTTGATGCCGTTCCGGCCGAAGGTGTTCTTGTAGTAGTCGTACGTCCAGGCGGTGTTGGCGTGGGCGTCGACGGCGGCGGTGGCGCGGTCGCCGGAGAACTTCCGGCCGTCGCCCCAGACGTTGTCGGCGTCGGTGAAGAGGGTGCCCGAGCTCGCGTTGATCGAGTTGGACGAGACGTTGTGGGCGTCCTTGGTGACGGTCCCGCGCACCGGGTCGATCAGCGCGTAGCCGCCGGACTGCGGGGTGGTGTCGATGGTGACGTCACCGGTGTACTCGGAGTGGCCGGTGCCGCTGGCCTGGTGCTCGGAGTCGTAGGTCTCGATCTGCTCGCCGGTGGTGGCGTCGGTGACGACGACCTTGCCGGCCGGCTGGCCGTGGTCGCCGACGCCGGCGACGGTGGTCTTCCAGGCGAGGCGGGGCGTGCCGTCGGCGGCCCAGACGACCAGCTCGGGCGAGCTGGTGGCGGAGCCGATGTTCGGCGCGGCCTGGAGGGCCTGGCCGGCGCTCGCCTGCGCCGGGATCTTCGGGACGGTGGACTTCACCTTGGCGTCGTGGGCCGCCGCGCGGGAGGAGTCCTTGAGCCGGCCGCGGGCGTCCTGGTGCACGACCAGGTCGCCGCCGACGACGGGCAGGCCCAGGTACGTGCGGTCGAAGCGGACGTGCTGGGTGCCGTCGGCGTCGATGACGACGTCCTTGACCTGGAGGTCCTGGCCGTCGCCGAAGCCGAAGACGGCGGCGTTGCGGGTGACGTTGGCCTTGGCCTGGGCGATCGCCGCGTCACGGCCGTTGGGGGCGGCGGACGCCGTGCCGGCCTGGAAGGTGGCGGCGACGAGAGCGGCGGTGGCCGCGATGGCTCCGGCCGCGAGGTGGCGGCGGTGAGAGGAGGTGGGGCTCACTCTGACTCCAGTCGGGGTAGCTGCAGGGGAGTTGCGTCAGAGATTGACGGTGAGCTGCCAACCCCGGCTAGAGATAGCGTCAGATCTTGACCATTTCGTGTCCTACGCTGATCGAATCTGATCGGTTGTGAATACACACTGTGAAAACCGCTGTTGAAGCACTGAATGCCGGTGTGAACGACGGTGTGAACGAGTTGCGGACGAGGCGGCGGATCCCCCTGCTCGTCCACCGCGAACGCCCGCCCCAACGCCCGCCCCAACGCCCGCCCCGAACGCCCGTCCTAGGATCCCGCCATGACCACCCGGTACACCTGGCGCGGACCCTTCACCGACGACGAGCTCAACGCCCTGCACGCGGAGGGCTTCGACCACCCCGTCCAGGCCATCGCCTGGCGAGCCCGGCTGGAGCGGCACAGCCTCGGCTGGGTCTGCGCCCGCCCCGCCGCCGGCGGTCCGCTGACCGGGTTCGTCAACGTCGCCTGGGACGGCGGGGGTCACGCCTTCCTCCTCGACACCGTGGTCGCCGGCGCCGCCCGGCACGCCGGCGTCGGCACCCGGCTGGTCGCCGCCGCCGTCGACGGGGCCCGCGCGGCCGGCTGTGCATGGCTGCACGTCGACTTCGAACCCCACCTCCGCGCCTACTACCTCGACGCCTGCGGCTTCCGCAGCACCGACGCCGGCCTCTTCCGGCTCTGACCGGACGGGCGCGCCGGCCCGTCCGATCCGTTTGCCGCCGTCCGGCCCGGTCGGGTAGGAAGCTCGCATGCTACGAGGTGAAAAGGTCGGGTTGCGGGCCCGGCACGACGAGGACATCCCGATCCTGCGGGCCGAGCTCTACGACGACGTGGTCGGCTCCTCGCGGGCCGAGAGCGGACCGTGGCGGCCGATCGCGCCCGGCTCGAAGGACCCGCGGCTCGTGGTGGACGACACCGCGCAGGGGCATGTCCCCTTCTCCGTGGTGGAGTTGGACGGCGGGACGCTGGTCGGTACGGCGACGCTCTGGGGCATCGACAACCACCACCGGTCCGCGCACATCGGGCTGGGGATGCTGCCGTCCTCCCGCGGCAAGGGCTACGGCACCGACGTGGTCGCGGTGCTGTGCCACTACGGCTTCGTCGTGCGCGGCCTGCAGCGGCTGCAGATCGAGACGCTGGCGGACAACGTCGCGATGCTGCGCTCGGCCGAACGCAACGGCTTCGTCCGCGAGGGCGTGCTGCGCTCCTCGGCCTGGGTGATGGGCGAGTTCCTGGACGAGGTGCTGCTGGGGCTCCTCGCCCGGGACTGGAACCCGGAGTCGAAGGCCTAGTCTCCCGCCCGGCGCCTGCCGCCCGGCGCCTCCCGCCCGGCGCCTGCCGCCCGGGGCCACCTGTTCGGGGCCTGCCGCGTGGTCCGGTGCGGTGTTCCTCCGACTCCGGCCCACGGCCCTCCCGCGGGACCGTAGGCTCGCGGGATGGACGGATGGGTGAAGGCCTGGACGGGCGGGCTGCGCGCCGTGCACCTGGGGAACGTGGCCGACTTCAACGACCAGTTCCTCGCGGCGGGGACGGACGCCGCCCAGCGGGCGCGCCGGCTGCGCCAGGCCCACCACTACGCGGGCATGGCCGCCTGCTACAGCCCGGAGCCGGCCGTGCTGGTCCTGCCGCGCGAGGTCGACCGGGCCTGGATCGACTGGCTGGCGCGGGAGTTGGCCTGGGGTCAGGTCGAGCTGTACAGCGGGATCGCCCCGGACGGGACGCTCGCCGAGGCGCTGGCCGCCCGGCCCGCCCTGGCGGCGCGGATCGCGGCCGGTCCGGAACCGGTGGTGGCCTGGGGCCGGACCGCCGCCCAGGGGGACGGACCCGCCCTGACGGTGGTGCGCCGGTACGAGTCCAAGGCCGCCGCGCACGGGCTGTTCGCCGAACTGGCCCCGGACCACCCGGGAATCGTGGTGCCGCGCCAGGAACAGCCGGACTCGCCGCGCCGTGCCGCCCGCCGGCTCACCGCCCGGGCGGGCCGGGGCCTGACCACGGTGGTGAAGAGCCCGCACGGCGTCGGCGGCTACGGCACCGTCGTGGTGACCCCGCACCAGCTGTTCGCAGCCGGCGGCGGACGCGCCCTGCTGCGCCGGCTGGCCCGCGACGAGGCGCTGCCGTCCGGCGGCGCGCTGCTGCTGGAGGAGTACGTGGACGGCGGCCGCGGCCGGCACCTGCGCGACCTCACCTTCGACGCGGTGATCGGCGAGGACGGGCGGGTCCACCCGGTCGGCGTCGGGGCGATGGAGGTGGACGGCACCCGGTACCTGGGGGTGACGGTCGGTCCGGGCGTGGTGCCGCCCGGCGCGGCGGCGACCGCCGAACGGTTCGGACTCGCGGTGGGCGAGCGGCTCGCTGCCGACGGCCACCGCGGCTGGTTCGACGTCGACTTCGTGACCGACCGGCAGCGCCGGCTCGCCCCGACCGAGACCAACCTGCGGCTCACCGGGCCCGCGATCGCCTTCGTCCTGCGGGCCCGGCTCGACCTGGTGCGCGGCCCGGGCCACCTGGTCCGCGTCCTGGACGGGATGCCGCTCGGCGCGCGGCTCTCCCAGGAGGCGCTGTACGACCACCTGGACCGGCTGCGCCCGCGCTGCGCCCGGCTCGGCGTCACCCTGCTGCCGCTGCTGGTGACGGCCGGCTACGAGCCGGAGCCGGCCGTCGGCCTGGCGCTCGCCGTGCGCGCGGCCGCCGGCGAACCGGACGCGGCCCAGGCGTTGGACGCCGCGGAGGCGCTGGTCGGGGCGGCCAACCAGGCGCTGGGCCGGATGTTCGAAGCGCTCCGCTGAGGCGGCTTCACTTCCGCTCGGCCGGCGACCGCCAGGCGAGGAAGCGGACCACGATCACGGCCGCGGCCATCAGCGCGACGTTGAACACGAAGACCAGCACCGACTCCCGCGGCCAGTCCCTCGGCGAGCCGGTCCGGTACAGGTTGTCCTGCGGCCACCAGGCGGCGAGCAGCCAGAACACCGACAGATGGGTGGCGACGGACAGCGCGGGCGGCCGCCCGTACCCGGCGATCACCTGATAGCCGAACACGAGGTAGCTCAGCCCGAGGCCGAAGGAGGCCAGCTCGCAGAAGTACAGGATGCGGAAGTACGTCGCGTAGGGACCGGGCACCGCGGACAGGTCGGTCGAGCCGGGCCAGAGGGCGTCGGTGAGGACCAGCGCCAGGAGCGCGACGGGCACCGCGCAGCCGACCCAGGCGCAGCCCGGGAGCCCGCCGGGCTGCGCGCTGCCTGCCCGCCCGCCGCCCGCCTTGGCCCCGCTCTTGCCGCCCTTCCCCGGCTTCGGCCCGGGAGCGTGCTCCCGCGGCGCCGGCAGCGGCAGCGCGCCGCGGTCCAGCTTGCCGGCCCTGGTCCGGGGGAGGGCGGGCAGCGGCACCACGGCGGCGGGCGCCTCCCCGGCCGGCAGCTCGTCCGACAGCCGGGCGGACAGCGACCAGGCGTCCGCCGCCTCGGCGTCCGGCACCGTCACGGCGTAGCCGACCAGGGCGCGTCGGCCGGGCTCCGGCTCGACCTCGGCGACGGCGGCCTCCCGTACCGCCGGGTGCGCGCGCAGGGCTCCCTCGGCCCGGGCGGCGACGGTGACCCGCCGCACCACGTCGGCGGACCGGACGGAGCCGGCCGGGCCGACCACGCTCTCGGTCCGGGCGGTGAACTCCAGCACGCCGTCCGCGCGGAAGCGCCCGAGGTCGCCGGTGAGCAGCACCCGGCCGTCCGGGTCGAACGCCGCGGGGACGAACCGCCGTGCCGTCTCCTCGGGCCGGTTCAGGTAGCCCCGGCCCAGCCCCGGCCCGGCGACCGCGATCTCGCCGACCTCGCCGTCCGGGACGGGCAGGCCGTCCGGGCCGAGCACGTGGACCCGGGCGCCGGGGAAGGGCGTGCCGACCAGCGACACCCGCTCGCTGAGCTCGCCGCCCGCCGAGCCGGCGGCGTCGAAGCAGGTGGAGTCCACGGACGCCTCGGCGAGGCCGTAGACGTTCAGCACCCGGGTGCCGCCGCCCGTCCCGGCGCCGACGACGTCCTGGTTCAGCAGCCGTTGCAGGCCCAGCTGCTCGTCCAGGTACCACTTCTCCGCCCCGACGGTGAGCAGCCGCACGCCCGGCAGGGAGGCGCCGGTGGCCGCCAGGTGGTCGTAGAGGCGGCGCGCGGTGCGGACGTTCAGCTCCAGGACGGTGATCCGCTCGGCGGCCACCAGGGCGGGCAGGTCGGCGATGTCGGCGGTGCGGTCCAGGGTGAGGTTGCGCGGGGCGACCACCAGGGTGGCGCCGGTGCACAGCGCGCGCACCCAGTCGGCGGTGAAGACGTCGAACTCCAGGCTCGCCGTCTGCAGGATCCGGTCGGCGGGGGAGAGGCCGTACACCTCGTGCCAGCCCCGGTGGGCGGCCAGCAGGTTGCGGTGCTCGATCAGGGCGCCCCGCGGCAGGCCGGTCGAGCCGGAGGTGAAGAAGAGACAGGCGAGGTCGTCCGGCCCGGTGGTGACCGGCGGCGGACCGGCGGGCCGTGCCGCGATCTCCTCCGCCGCCGAGTCCAGGCAGACCACCGCCCGCCCGCCGGTGTCGGTGACCCGCACCCGGTGCGCCTCCTCGGTCACCACCAGCACCGGGTCGGAGTCCGCCAGTACGTGCCGCAGCAGCGCGTCGGGGGCGCCCGGTTCCAGCGGGACGTACGCGCCGCCCGCCTTCAGCACCGCGAGCAGGGCGACGAACACCCGGGTGCCCCGGCCCAGCGCCACCGCCGCCCGGTCGCCGGGCCCCAGCCCCTGCGCGACCAGGTGGCGGGCCAGCCGGTTCGCCCGCTCGTCCAGCTCACCGTACGTCAGCTCCCGGGCGCCGCAGCGGACGGCGAGCGCGTCCGGGGACCGCCACGCCTGCTCCTCGAACCGCCCGTGCAGTGTGCCGGCCCGCCCCGCCGGTTCCGCGTCCCACCCCATCCGGACATCCCCCTTCGTCCCGTGCTTCCCTCCGATCCTGCCGCCAACCTGCGTTCGGCGACAGGGGCGTGCGGCACACGGGGCCCTTCGCGCCCCCCACTGCCCGCCGGACGGCGGCCGTCGCCCGGCGGGCGGCGTCCCGGGCCCGGTGAGGCCCCGACCGCGCCGTCCACGCCTCGGACGGGCCCGGCCGCGCCCGTCCCACGGTTGTACTCTGCACGCGACCACGGCGACGCCCTCGGCGCGCACGTAGCCGTCCGCCGCGGCGTCGAAGGTGCGTGACCGGCCCTCCGGGG
>NZ_JBEYVJ010000351.1:0-7024 GCF_040643935.1 Kitasatospora sp. NPDC047058
GCGCCCGGCGGGCCCGGGCCGCGGGCCCCGCCGGTCACGCGGGGACGGCCGCCCGCTGTGCGAATGCCCCTGCGGGCGGCCCTTCATCTGCCTGATCAGCGGCGTCGGCTGATATCCGGTCAGCCGTCCGAACGGTGACTCCCGCGCTGTTGACCCGCCAGAAAGGCCGGTAATCATGTGATTTGATGTCCGCTGATGATCTTCGGAGCGAAGAACGACACGGGGGTACTTCGATGCACATGCTGAAGCGGCACGGACGCAATCTCGCACTCACGGCCGCGGTGGCCGGGCTCGCCCTGGGAACGGCCGCCTGCAGTTCCGGCGACGGCGGGGACGCGTTCAAGACCAAGGTGGCGCTGGCGCAGTCGGACCAGGTCCTGGACGCGCTGCCGACCCCGGCCTCGCTCCCCTCGGGGTGGCGGCTCGCCCCGGGTGCGAAGCCGCCGAAGGTCATCGAGCAGGCCGAGGTCTCCCGCGACTGCCCAAAGAATCTGTCCATCGGCTGTTCCGGCATCCTCCTGGGCGGCACCGCCCGGTACGAGTTGGCTTCCAACACCGACAACGACATCCGGTTCACCCTGCTCACCTTCGACACCGCGGAGCACGCGGGCCCCGCCTTCGACGCGATGGTGTCGTCCTTCGAGAAGAAGGAGAGCACCGCGCGCCGGATCGGCGTGAAGGCGGCCGCCGACCAGTTGCAGGGCTTCGAGAAGCCCGCCGATTCGAGCGACTCCACGAGTGGGGCCCTCTCCTCGGCCATGGTGCTGCGGGTCGGCTCCGTCGTCGCCCTGATCGAGCTCGACGAGGACGAGCGCGACCACAAGACGCTGCAGCAGTTCACCGCGCTCCAGGCGGAACGGATCAAGAAGGTCCAGCAGGGCGGGAACCCGGACGCCTGACGGCCCCTGGCCCGGCGCGGACCCGGGTCGGCGGCAAGGCCGGTGCGGTTGGCGGGGCCGGTGAGGGTGCCGCCGGCGGAGAGGTAGGCGAGCAGGCGGCGGTAGGAGCGGTTCCAGTCCGGCTCCAGGTGCCAGAGTTCGTCGAGCGCGGCCGGCTTCGCCGTCTGCTCCGGGGTCAGGTTCCCGGCCTTGCGCTGGCGGCGCATCCACGCGCCGACCGCGTAGTCGTCGAGCTTGGCGGTGGCGGGGACGGCCAGGTGGCCGTGCTGGTGGTGGAAGGCGGTCGCGTAGGCGTAGCCGCGTTCCCAGGCGTTGGCGTTCTTCGACCAGATCATGCCGAGGGCGTCCAACTCGCCCACCCGGGCAGGGTCGAGCAGGCCCCGGACGTGGAGGTGGCGCTGGCGGGCGAGCCAGGAGACCGGTTCGGCGTGGGTCGTGCGGTCGGTGGGGCCGAGGTGGCCGTGCTCGATGTGGAACACGGCCGCGACGGCGTGCATCCGCTGCCACTCGGCGGCCCGCGGGTTGAAGACGCGGAGCTTGACGGTCCGGAGGATCGCGGCGGCGTGGCTGCGGGCGTCGATCCGGAGCCACTCAACCGGCGACTCCGGTGCCGGCTGCTGTGCTCCCCCGCCGGGGCCGGGCGCGGCACCCTCCTCGACGGCCTCGCCCCTGGCGGTAGGACTGGCGCAGCGCGCGGCCGACGGCCTGGACGATGTCGATGACCGAGGACTTGGGGTCGGCGAAGACGATCACGTCGACAGCGGGGATGTCGATGCCCTCCGAGAGGAGGCGGGCATTGCAGAGGATGCCGCACACCTCGCCGTCCTCGTACCCTCGCGCGAGCCTCAGGAAGGGGTGCGGCTTCCCAGAGGCGGCGGTGATCATTAAGGTGTGGAAGCTGTGAGCATGCGTGGATCCGGTGACGACCCGTGGGAACAGTTCGTCAAGGAGTTTGAGAAGGACAACACGGTACGGGAGCCGAGTGTCGCCGAACAGGCGAGCCGGCCGGAGCGACGAAACGCGCGACGTCGGCTGCTGCTTCCGGTGGCCGCTGCGCTGCTGGTCGCAGCAGGCGCGGCGGTGTACCTGCTCCGGCCGTCGGGCCCTGCACCGGCCGCACCGCCCGCGCTGGCTGCACCGGCATCGTCCGATCGCTCACCGCACGTGGCGACGCCGTCGATCGGTGCTTCGCCGACGGCATCCGCCGCTCCGGTCTCGGCGATGCCGCTGTCCGTCTTTCCGGCGCAGGTCCAGGGGTACACGCTGGTGGCGGGCGTGGCGCGCTCGAACTGCACCGGCCCGGACACCGTGGCGCCGACCCTCGCCGGGTTGATCACGCAGGGCCACGGCTGTCTCGGAGTCGACCTGGCGCTGTACAAGGACGCCGAGGGCAACCAGTACAACGTGGCGCTGTTCACCATGGCGGACCAGGGCGACGGTGTTCACCTGGTGAGCTTTCTCGGCTCCCACGCCGACTCCTTCCAGGTCGCCGTCCATGTCCCGCCCACGGATTCGGGTCTGCGCCGGTTGCCGGCCGACAGCGGCCGCGTGCAGAACTTCGCGGCCTACGGGCACGGCGTGGTCGTCGGTTCGGCCCAGTGGTCCGACGGCCGGACCGCAGACCTCGACAAGCTGTCCGATCAGCTCTCGCCGCTGACCGACGCTGTCATCAAAACCATTCCCGCCTGACGGAGCGCCCCGCCCCACTCGGCCCTCCGCCGCGCCCTCCTGGGCGCCCGCTGCCGGCGCCAAGTGAAAACTGGTGTCGCGCCCTGCCGGACCGGGCGCACGCGGTGCCCCGCGTTCCGGGCAACGACGAGGGCTGGCCGAGGACCGGCTTGGTGGTCTCGACGCCCACACCCACCTCCACCTGCTCGAGCGGGCCGGCACCACCACCCTGCTGCGGTGGACCGTTCCCGCAGGAGAGGAGGACCCCGAACAGACCAACCGTCCCGTCCCGTTCCACCTCGCCACCGGGGTCGCCCTGATCTGCGGGGACACCAGGCCGGAGGCGACACCGACACCTCGTCGTCACACCTGGAGTCGTCGGCGGCGCGGGAACGGTGGTCCCGCCTTCACGAGGCTTGTGCTGGACTGTCCGACACAGTCCGTACACGACAGTGGGGTGAATGCGGTGCCTCTTGAGGGCGAGTACGAGCCGAGTCCGGCGCAGTGGATCCGCGAGCAGGTCGAGTTGTACGAGAGTTCGGGCGGCACAGAGGGCACGACGCTCTGGGACACGGGCCTGCCGGTCGTCATCGTCACGATGCGCGGCGCGAAGAGCGGCAGGATCCGCAAGATTCCGCTGATGCGCGTCGAGCACGAGGGGCGGTACGCGGCGGTGGCCTCGAAGGGCGGCTTCCCGAGCCACCCGGAGTGGTACTTCAACCTCAAGGCCGACCCGCGGGTGGATCTCCAGGACGGTCCCGAACGCCGGGGCATGACGGCCCGTGAGCTCGCCGGGGACGAGCGGGCCCGGTGGTGGCAGCGCGCGGTCGCCGCGTATCCGCCGTACGCCGAGTACCAGGAGAAGACCGACCGCGTGATCCCGGTCTTCGTCCTCGAACCCGAGCACCCGGCCGGGAGCGGTTCCTGAGGGCCGCTCGACCCGGGCACCGTGCCAGGACGGCCACGCCTCCGGGACGGGGACGGCTCGCCGCCTCGCCGCCCCGGAGGGCGTAGGACGCCCGGTCGAGGCACCCGACGGACCGTCGGCCGGCCCACGCCTCACGCGTGCGGGTGGTACTCGTCCCAGAAGGCCTGCTGGGCCCGTCGCATCTCCTCGCCGGAGGTGAACCAGTGGGTCTCGAAGTACTCCGCGAGCGAGTAGGGGTGCAGCGGATCGCTCAGCATCCGGTGGATGAACTCCGCCGCGGAGCAGTCGTGGCGCCCCCAGGGCTCCCACTTGTCACCGCGCGCGAAGACCGGCCACTTCTCCGGGTCCTGGTCCTCGACCTGCCAGCAGAACGAGTGCTCGGCCGAGGTCGCCGCGAATTCGAGCAGCCTGATCGCGGGCCCGCCGGAGGGAGCGGGGTCGGCGAACTCGGACGGGTCCGCGGTGATCAGACGGAGGGCCGGCTGCGACGGCCCCGGCACGCAGAAGTCGAGGTTGTCGTCGAAGGTGCCGTCGCCGAAGGTCTCCGCGAGCAGCTTGTAGTCCCGGGGAAGGCGGAGGCCGAGGTCCCGCTCGACGGACGCCCAGTCGAAGGTCTGCCGCTCTGCCCGCCAGCCGGTCAGCGCGGCCAGTCGTTCGGCCCACGACGGCTCGGCGGGTTCCTGGGCGGCACGGTGCGCATCACTGTCCATGCCGGGGAGTAAACCGCACGGCACGGACACCGTCCGCGCGCTCCCGTGACGCCGGCCTCTCCCCTGACGTCGGTCTGCCCCCCGGCAGGACGGTCAGGGCCGCCGGAGTGCCGGCGGAGGCTTCACCGCCTTCACCGCCTCGACCAGCGGGGCCAGTTCGGGGTTCCCGGCCGCTTCGTCGAGCGCCTCGCGCAGGGCGGCGTCATTGGTCGGCCGGGCTTCGCGCAGGAGCTTCAGGCCGGCGTCGCTCACGTCGGTGTAGATGCCGCGGCGGTCGGTCGGGCAGAGGTAGCGGGCGAGCAGGCCGCGGTCCTCCAGCCGGGTGACCAGGCGGGTGGTGGCGCTCTGGCTGAGGACGACCGCGTCGGCGACCTGCTTCATCTGCAGGTGCCCGCCCTCGCCGTCGTGCTGGCGGCTGAGCACGTCGAGCAGCGAGTACTCGCGCACGCTCAGGTGGTGCCCGGACTGCAGCGCGCGCTCGATGTGCGCGTCGATCCGGCCGTACAGGAGGGAGAGGGCGGCCCAGCCGTTGGCGAGGGCGGTCAGCGCGGGATCGGTGGCGGTCATGGGCGCGGGCCTCCTTCCGGATGTGCAGGGCTCCAGGGTAGAGCCCGGCCCCGGAAATACCGCCCAAGGCACACATATAGCCCATGCAAGCACTGCCCCACGCCCCGAGATCACGAACAACGAAGACTGCCCGCATTTGCACATATTCCGCGCATGCAACTATTGTCGAAGCTCGTAAGGCGCACTGACAACGCACGGAGGGTTGGCGTCATGCCTCTCGCGCTCCTCGCCCTGGCCATCGGGGCCTTCGGGATCGGCACCACCGAGTTCGTGATCATGGGCCTGCTGCCCGAGATCGCCGGCGACTACGGCGTGTCCATCCCCACCGCAGGACTGCTCGTCACCGGTTACGCGGTCGGTGTCGTCCTCGGCGCGCCGCTGATGACGGTGCTCGGCACCAGGATCAGCCGCAAGACGATGCTGATGCTGCTCATGGGCCTGTTCACCGTCGGCAACGTGCTCTCCGCGCTGGCGCCGACCTTCGGCGTGATGCTCGCGGGCCGCATCGTGGCCTCACTCGCCCACGGCGCGTTCTTCGGCATCGGCTCGGTGGTCGCCGCCGAGTTGGTCGCCCCGGACAAGAAGGCCGGCGCCATCGCCACCATGTTCACCGGGCTGACCGTCGCCAACATCGTCGGCGTGCCGCTGGGCACGTTCATCGGGCAGGCCGTCGGCTGGCGCACCACCTTCGGCGGCGTCGCCGCCCTCGGCGTGGCCGGCCTGCTCGGCATCGCCCGGCTGGTGCCCGACCTGCCCCGCCCCGAGGGCGCCCACCTGCGCCGGGAGCTGGCCGCCTTCCGCAACGTCCAGGTCGTGCTGGCCATGGCCATGACGGTTCTCGGCTTCGGCGGCGTCTTCGCCGCGATCACCTACATCGCGCCGATGATGACCCACGTCGCCGGCTACTCCGACGGCGCGGTCACCTGGCTGCTGGTGCTGTTCGGCGTCGGCATGTTCCTCGGCAACCTCACCGGCGGCAGGTTCGCCGACCGCAGGCTGATGCCGATGCTGTTCGTCGGCCTCGGCGGGCTCGCGGTCGTGCTCGCCCTGTTCACCGTCACCGCGCACAGCAAGGTCCTCGCCGCCGTCACCATCCTGCTGGTCGGCGCCCTCGGCTTCGCCACCGTCCCGCCGCTGCAGAAGCGGGTGCTGGACCAAGCACACGGCGCCCCCACCCTGGCCTCGGCCGTCAACATCGGCGCCTTCAACCTCGGCAACGCCCTGGCCGCCTGGCTCGGCGGGCTCGTGATCGCCGCCGGTCACGGCTACACCGCCCCGAACTGGGTCGGCGCCGCCCTCGCCGCCGCGGCCCTCGTCCTCGCCCTGTGGTCCGCCGCCCTCGAACGCCGCTCCCCCGCACGCGAGCCCGCAACCGCCGTCCTCCCCACCCCCGTCCCCCACTGATCCCTCCGCACGGCCACTCCGCACGGTGACCCCCGTCCCGGCAAGCCCTACGGGCGCTTCCGGGGCGGGGGCCGTCGGGTTTGCCGCCCGGGCCGGCGGGCAGCCGCCGAGGTGCGGAGCTTTCGCGTGGAATCACCACCATCCTCCCCGCCGGGTTCCTCACCAGCGCCCGCGCCCCGGACCGATTCATCGGCAAGGAGCGCCCGGCACCCACCGCCGTCGTGCCGTCGGAGGACGGCAGCGAGACGCGGCCACACCGCCGGGCGCCCGAGCCGCAGCGGCACGGGGCGGCCTGAGGCGTGGACGGCAACGGCCCAGGTCCCCTCCCGGAGGCACGTCATGACCAAGTGGTCCGTACCGCTGATCTCGACCACGGGTGACCACCTCCTGGTCCCCGCCGACCAGGTCACCCGTCTGTTCCGTCAGCTCGCGGCCGACTGGCAAGGCGCCGCGGACCAGGACCGGACGGGCCTCGATCCGGAAACCCTGCAGGTCCTGGCCGGCGTGCTGACCGACCTCGCCGACCGGATCGACGTCGAATGCATCGCGTTCGCATCGGACCCCGGCGCCTGACGGACCCCGTGGCTGCCCGGCGCACACCGCGTCAGAGCCCCCGGAGCGCCTCCCCGCTCAGGTAACCGGTTCGGGAGCCTCAGGTAACCGGTTCGGGAGCCGGCCCGGGCCCGGGCAGCGGACCGGGCTGCGGATGCGGACCGGGCCCCGGGGCGGGCGGCGGCTGCGGGTCGGGCCCCGGCGGGGGCGGCCCCGGCGGAACGGGATCCGGACCACCGGGCGCGGGTACCGGCCCGGGCAGCGGGCCCGGCTGAGGGCCCGGCCCCGGCACCGGC
>NZ_JBEYVJ010000352.1:0-6991 GCF_040643935.1 Kitasatospora sp. NPDC047058
GAACTTCATCGGCCGCACCAACGACGACATCGCCCGGGCCCGCACCGACTGGATGACCACCAACCGCTTCGGCGACGTCCACGGCTACGCCGGCGACCGGCTGCCCGCCCCCGAACTCCCTGCCGTCCCCCTCAAGCCCCGCGGCCGCGTCCGCTGACGCGGGCAAGGCCGGCGGTGCGCCACGCAGCGACAGTGCTGGTCGCAGCCATCGACGAGTGGCTGCGACCAGCACGGTCGCAACAGGCCCCAGCCGGGGAGCCCGTCCGTCACGAAGCCGTCGGCTGTGGGCTCATCGCACGCTCGTACAGCTTCTCCTGCGCCCGCTTGAGCAGTTCGGCGGCCTTCTTCCGCGACGCCTCCTCCGCCTTGTCGAGCGCGCCCGGGTAGTCCGCGGACATCCCCGAGCCCGCGCTGTAGTCGACATCGACCGTCAGGCGCAGATTCCCGTCGCAGAAACCCGACTTGAAGCTCAGTTGGTCGACCGGCCCGGGGATGGTCTCGGTGAGCGGGTGCCGGACCGACGACCGGTAGCCCTGCTGGCCGAGCCCCCCGCCGTCGGTCATCTCGAACTTCCGCGTCTCGGTCGGCTTGGGCCCGCCGATCGGAGACTTCGCGATGTCCGCCTCGACCTCCAGCCAGTGGCAGCCGCGGGCCGTCTCGAAGACCACCGCATCGATGGTCACCCGCCAGTCCTCCGTCGCCGGACCGGCGACGTAGCTGCAGCTGAGCGTCTTGGACGGGTCGTCCGCGATCCCCTCGCTCGTCACCGGTATGGAACTCCTCAGCTGCCCGGGCAGGCCGGGGTCGCCCACCGTCGCGCAGAGGTCGTCGACCGTGCGGTACCAGCCGACCTGTTTCGCCTTGCTGTCACTGCTGTTGCTGTTGCTGTTGCTGTTGTTGCTGCCACCGCCGCCGCCGCAGGCGGTGAGGACCACGAGGCCGGCGGCCACGAGGGCGGCCGCGCCGGTACGGGAGGTTCGATTTCGACTCGTCACGGCGCCAGGCTAGGGCCCGCACTCCGTCGGCAGCCGTCGACGGCCGGAGTCTTGCTTGATCTTTAAGTTCTGGGCTCGAACGGCCTGCCGAGCGTGGTCACTCCTACCGGTGACTGCTGTACAGCGGAGCGCGACGCGCCCAGCGAGACCTCTGGACTTACTAGGACGTCCAACTATATGGTCGACGACAGGTCCGCGGTGTCAGGGAAGCCGGTGTGAGTCCGGCACGGTCCCGCCACTGTGACCGGGGAGTCCGTCCTTGCAGGAGACGGCCACTGGCAGCCAGCCGGGAAGGCCTGAGGGCGTGCGGTGATCCGGGAGTCAGGATACCGGCCGCGGGTGATCCGTGTTTTCCACGAGGATGGAGACGACACGCATGACTCCGGGCTGCTCCCGTTCCGCTGCTCCTGGCTGTCCTGTGCCGACGACCGCCGGGGCCCACCTTTCCTGACGGTTCGTCATGCCACCGTGACGCCGCGGGCCGCACCAACCGCGCGCCCGCCCGTCGGCGGCGGCCTCCATTCCTCCTCTCCCCATCCACGATGAGAGAAGGAACCGATGGTCCGTGAACTGACCCACTTCGTCGCCGGCAAGCGCACCGCCGGGACGTCCGGCCGCTTCGGCGACGTGTACGACCCCAACACCGGCCGGGTGCAGGCCCGGGTGCCGCTGGCCGACCGGGCGGAGGTCGAGGCGGTGATCGCCGATGCCGCGCAGGCCCAGCCCGAGTGGGCCGCCTGGAACCCGCAGCGGCGGGCTCGGGTGCTGCTGCGCTTCCTGCAACTGGTCGAGCAGGAGAAGGAGGAGCTCGCCCGGCTGCTCTCCGCCGAGCACGGCAAGACCGTGGCCGACGCCCACGGCGACCTCCAACGCGGCCTGGAAGTCGTGGAGTTCGCCGCCGGGATCCCGCATCTGCTGAAGGGCGAGTTCACCGACAACGCCGGCACCGGCATCGACGTGTACTCGATGCGCCAGCCGCTCGGCGTCGTCGCGGGCATCACGCCGTTCAACTTCCCCGCGATGATCCCGCTCTGGAAGGCCGCGCCCGCACTGGCCTGCGGCAACGCCTTCGTCCTCAAGCCCTCCGAGCGCGATCCCTCGGTGCCGCTGCGCCTGGCCGAGCTCTTCCTGGAGGCGGGACTGCCGCCGGGCGTCCTCAACGTCGTCAACGGGGACAAGGAAGCCGTCGACACGCTGCTGGAGGACCCGCGGGTGGAGGCGCTCGGTTTCGTCGGCTCGACCCCGATCGCCCAGTACGTCTATGCGACCGCGGCCGCGCACGGCAAGCGCGCGCAGTGCTTCGGCGGCGCGAAGAACCACATGATCGTGATGCCGGACGCCGACCTCGACCAGGCCGCCGACGCCCTGATCGGCGCCGGCTACGGCTCGGCCGGCGAGCGCTGCATGGCCATCTCGGTCGCCGTCCCGGTGGGGGAGGAGACCGCGGACGCCCTGGTGGCGAAGCTGGTCGAGCGGATCGCCGCACTGAAGGTCGGCCGCTCGGACGACCCCGCGGCGGACTTCGGGCCGCTGGTGGGCCGCGACGCCCTGGAGCGGGTCCGCGGCTACCTGGACCTCGGGGTCCGGGAGGGCGCCGAACTCGTCGTCGACGGACGGGACTTCCGGCTGGAGGGGCACGAGGACGGCTACTTCCTCGGCGCCTCGCTGTTCGACCGGGTCACCCCGGACATGCGGATCCACCGGGAGGAGATCTTCGGCCCGGTCCTCACGGTCGTCCGCGCCGCCGACTACGAGGAGGCGCTGCGGCTGCCCAGCGAGCACGAGTTCGGCAACGGCGTGGCCATCTACACCCGGGACGGCGACACCGCCCGCGACTTCGCCCGCCGGGTCAACACCGGCATGGTCGGCGTCAACGTGCCCATCCCGGTGCCGATCGCCTACCACACCTTCGGCGGCTGGAAGCGCTCCGCCTTCGGCGACCTCAACCAGCACGGCCCGGACTCGATCCGCTTCTACACCCGCACCCGCACCGTCACCTCGCGCTGGCCTTCCGGGGTCAAAGAGGGCGCGAGCTTCACCATGCCGACGATGGGATGAGCGCCGTGCACGATCTCACCGAGGACCAGCGGGCCATCGCGGAGACGACCCGGGCCTTCGCCGACGAGTACCTGGCGCCGAACGCCGTCGAGTGGGACCAGGCCAAGCACTTCCCCGTGGACGTGCTGCGCAAGGCGGCGGGCGTCGGCCTGGCCGGCGTCTACGTGCGCGAGGACGCCGGCGGCTCCGGACTCTCCCGGCTGGAGGGGGTGGTGGCCTTCGAGGCGCTCGCGACCGGCTGCCCGTCGATCGCCGCCTACCTGTCCATCCACAACATGGTCGGCTGGATGATCGACCGCTACGGCAGCGCCGGGCAGCGCTCGCGCTGGCTGCCCGGCCTCTGCACGGCCGAGCACCTGGGCAGCTACTGCCTGACCGAACCCGGCGCCGGCTCCGACGCGGCGGCGATCGCCACCCGGGCCGTCCGGGACGGCGGCCACTGGGTGCTGGACGGCGTCAAGCAGTTCATCTCCGGGGCGGGTGACTTCCGGATCTACGTGGTGATGGCCCGCACCGGTGGACCGGGGGCCGGCGGGGTCTCCGCCTTCGTCGTCGAGCGCGACGACCCCGGCGTCTCCTTCGGGCCGAACGAGAAGAAGATGGGCTGGAACGCCCAGCCCACCCGGCAGGTGCTGCTGGACGGCGTCCGCCTGCCCGCCGACCGCCTGCTCGGCGCGGAGGGCGAGGGCTTCCGGATCGCCATGAGCGGGCTGAACGGCGGCCGGCTCGGCATCGCCGCCTGCTCGCTCGGCGGCGCGCAGGCCGCGCTGGAACGCGCCACCGGCTACCTCGCGGACCGCGAGGCGTTCGGCGCACGCCTCCTGCACGCCCAGGCCCTGCAGTTCCGGCTGGCCGACATGGCGACGGAGCTGGAGGCGGCCCGGGCGCTGCTGTGGCGGGCGGCCGCCGCCCTGGACCGGGGCGACCCCCGGGCGCCGCAGCTGTGCGCGATGGCCAAGCGCTACGCCACCGACACCGGCTTCGAGGTGGCCAACCAGGCCCTCCAACTGCACGGCGGCTACGGCTACCTGGCCGAGTACGGCATCGAGAAGATCGTCCGCGACCTGCGGGTGCACCAGATCCTGGAAGGGACCAACGAGATCATGCGCGTCATCGTCGCCCGCGGCCTGACCGGAGCCGCGTGATGGCCGGCAACGACCCCGGGGAGGTCGTCCTCCGGCGCGAGGGCCGGGCCGGCTTCGTCGTCCTCAACCGGCCCGCGGCCCTGAACGCCCTCACCCACACCATGGTGCAGCGCATCGCGGAGGCCCTGGACACCTGGGAGCAGGACGACCGGGTCGAGTCCGTCGTCATCACGGGGGCCGGGGACCGCGCCTTCTGCGCCGGCGGCGACATCGTCGCCATCCACCGCGCCGCCACCGGCGGGGACCCGGGCGCGGTCGAGGAGTTCTGGCGCGACGAGTACCGCCTCAACGCCCGGATCGCCCGCTACTCCAAGCCGTACGTGGCCGTCATGAACGGCATCGTGATGGGCGGCGGTGTCGGCGTCTCGGCCCACGGCAGCGTCCGGATCGTCACGGAGACCACGCGCATCGCCATGCCGGAGGCGGGGATCGGCTTCGTGCCCGATGTCGGCGGCACGTACCTGCTCGCCCTGGCGCCGGGCGAGCTGGGCACCCACCTCGCCCTCACCGCCGGATCGGCCGGTGCCGCGGACGCGCTGCTGTGCGGGCTCGCCGACCACTTCCTGCCCTCCGAACGAGTGCCGGCGCTGCTCGACGACCTCGCCCGGCTGCCCGTGCACGACGCCCTCGAACGGCACGTCGGACCCGCTCCGGCCGGTGCGCTGGCCGGGCAGCGGGCGTGGATCGACAGCTGCTACGCGGCCGGCACCGTGGAGGAGATCCTCGACCGGCTGCGGGACAGCGGGGAGCCCGAGGCGAAGAAGGCCGCCGACCGGATCACCGCCAACTCCCCGACCGCGGTGAAGGCCACGCTGACGGCCCTGCGCCGGGCCCGCGCGCTCGGCCCGTTGGAGGCCGTGCTCGACCAGGAGTACCGCACCTCGTGTGCGGCGCTCTCCACCCCGGACCTCGCCGAGGGGATCCGGGCGCAGGTGATCGACAAGGACCGCTCGCCGCGGTGGAGCCCGGCCACCCTGGGCGCCGTCGAGCCCGCCGCCGTGGCCCGGTACTTCGCCCCGCGCGGCGAGCGCGAGCTCGGCCTCGCCGCCACCACCACATCCCTGGAGCGCTGGTGACCCACAGCATCGGATTCATCGGACTGGGCAACATGGGCGGCCCGATGGCCGCCAATCTCGTCAAGGCCGGCCACCGGGTGACCGGCTTCGACCTCGCGGCGGACGCCCGTGAACGGGCGGCGGGGCACGGGATCGCCGTCGCCGCGTCCGCGGAGCAGGCGGCGGCCGGGGCCGAGGTGGTCGTCACCATGCTGCCCACCGGGCGGCATGTGCTCGACGCCTACGCGGGCCTGACCGCCGCCGCGCGCGGGGCGCTGTTCGTGGACTGCTCCACCATCGCCGTCGGGGATGCCCGGATCGCCGCCGACCTGGCCCGCACGGCCGGGCACCGGGTCGTCGACGCGCCCGTCTCCGGCGGTGTGCCCGGCGCCGAGGCCGCGAGCCTGACCTTCATGGTCGGCGCGGACGACGCCGACTTCACGGCGGCCGAACCGGTGCTGGCCGCGATGGGCCGCCGGGTCGTGCACTGCGGGGCGTCCGGCGCCGGGCAGGCGGCGAAGATCTGCAACAACATGATCCTCGGCGTCTCGATGATCGCGGTCAGCGAGGCCTTCGTCCTCGGGGAGAGCCTCGGGCTCAGCCACCAGGCGCTGTTCGAGGTGGCCTCCACCGCGTCCGGCCAGTGCTGGGCACTGACCAGCAACTGCCCCGTCCCCGGGCCCGTCCCGGCCAGCCCCGCCAACCGCGCGTACGCGGGCGGCTTCGCCGCGGCCCTGATGGCCAAGGACCTCGGACTCGCGGCCGACGCGGCTGCGGCCTCCGCCGTCCCGGCCGAACTGGGCGCCAGGGCAGCCGAGTTGTACGCCGCGTTCGCCGAAGGGGCGGGCGCCGGGCTGGACTTCTCCGCCATCGTCACCACCCTCCGGAAGGGCACCGCATGACCTACGCGACGATCCGCGCCGAGCGCAAGGGCCGGGTGGGGCTGATCACGCTCGACCGGCCGAAGGCGCTCAACGCGCTCAACACCGAGCTGATGAACGAAGTCGTGGCGGCGGCCGCGGAGTTCGACCGGGACCCGGAGATCGGCTGCCTGGTGGTCACCGGCTCGGAGAAGGCGTTCGCGGCCGGTGCGGACATCAAGGAGATGCAGTCCCTGGAGTTCGTCGACGCCTACCTCGGCGACTGGTTCGCGGCCTGGGACCGCTTCGCCGCCCTGCGCAAGCCGGTCGTGGCGGCGGTGGCGGGCTACGCGCTGGGCGGGGGCTGCGAGCTGGCGATGATGTGCGACATCCTGCTGGCGGCCGACACCGCGAAGTTCGGGCAGCCGGAGATCAAGCTCGGTGTGATCCCGGGCATCGGCGGCTCGCAGCGGCTCACCCGGGCCGTGGGCAAGGCCAAGGCCATGGAGCTGTGCCTGACCGGCCGGATGATGGGCGCCGAGGAGGCCGAGCGGGCCGCCCTGGTGTCCCGCATCGTCCCTGCGGACCAGTTGTTGGCGGAGGCCCTCGCCACCGCCGAGACCGTCGCCGCGATGTCCGCCCCGGCGGCGGTCATGCTCAAGGAGAGCGTCAACCGCTCCTACGAGACCACCCTCGCGGAGGGCGTCCGTTTCGAGCGCCGGCTTTTCCACGCCACCTTCGCCACGGCGGACCAGAAGGAGGGCATGACCGCCTTCGCCGAGAAGCGCCCGCCGCAGTTCGGCAACCGCTGACGGCCCGCGCGGTGGGGGGGGGGGGCCCCCCGGCCCGGGCCCCCGGGCCCCCCCCCCCCCCCCCCG
>NZ_JBEYVJ010000353.1:0-6973 GCF_040643935.1 Kitasatospora sp. NPDC047058
GGGCCGGCCGAGGTGTCCGCGGGCAGGCCGCCCCGTCGCCCGTCAGCGCAGTCCGCTGTAGGCGGCCATGATGATCTCCATGCCGCGGTTGTCCTCCTGCCGGTCCCGGTCGATCATCCGGTTCATGACGTAGGCCACCGTCATGCGTGAGCCGGGGTCGCTCGCGACCAGCGAGCCGCCCCAGCCGCCCCAGCCGAAGGTGTTCCCGAACCTGCCGAAGCCCACCGTCCAGCACATCGGGGTGCCCAGCACGCGGTCCTCGCCATGGAACACCTCCTGCCAGGCGGGTTCGCAACCCCGGGGGGACAGCAGCCGCACGCCGCCGGCCGAACCCCGGTTCGCCAGGACCGACTGAGCCAGGGCGACGGAGCGGGCGTTGCCGAAGCCGTTCACCGCAGGGAGCTGCGCACGGCGCCAGGCCGGGGAGTTGGCGTCCTTGACCCGGATCGCCACACCGGTGTTCTCCCGGCGTGTGCCGTCCGGTCCGAGCGGTGCGCGGGCGGTGTACTCGTCGGTCAGTGACGGCGGCGGGATGAGCGGTGCGACGCGGTGGTCGTGTTCGGCGGGGAGTCCGATGTGGAAGTCCGCGCCGAGCGGTTTCGCCACCTCGTCGGCGAAGAACTCGCCGAGGCTGCGGCCGGTGATGCGGCGGACGATCTCGCCGACGAGGAAGCCGAAGGTGAGCGCGTGGTAGCCCGCGGCCGTCCCTGGCTCCCATGCAGGCGCCTGCGCGGCCAGCCCCGCCGTCACGCTCTCCCAGTCGTAGAGCTCCTCAACCGTCGTCGGCCCGGACAGGTCCGGCAGCCCCGCGGTGTGCGACAGCACGTGCCGCACCAGCACCTTCTCCTTGCCGGCCGCGGCGAAATCGGGCCAGTAGGCGGCGACCGGCGCGGACAGGTCGAGCTCGCCCCGGTCGGCAAGGATCAGCGCACACAGGGCGGTCATGTTCTTGGTCGTCGAGTTCACGCCGGTGAGGGTGTCGCGCTCCCAGCCGACGGAGCGGTCCGGATCGGCGTACCCGCCCCAGATGTCGACCACCGGCTCGCCGTCGACGTAGACGGCCGCCGAGGCGCCCACGTCGTCCTTGCCGAGCAGATCCGCCAGGGCCGCCCGGACTGCCTCGAACCGCGGTTCGCAAAACCCCTTAACATCGGTCATGGGTGCAAGGCTCATGCAGACCCGGGGCCTCCTGCCCGACAATTCCCGTATTCGTTCTGTCGGGCTGGGCGCGATCGAATCCGCTCTACTCCGGTACGACGGCCTGACAGTGCGCGGCCGGGCCGCCGGACCCCGACCGACCGCCCCGGTCTTCTGTCCTCGCCCCGCGGTCGGCCGACGGCCGAAAGACGGAAGGACGGATACGCGTGCTGGAGCGGCTGAACCAGGCGCTGGACCACCTTGAGGCCAGTCTCGACCAGGAGGTCGACATGGTCGAGGTGGCCCGGATCGCCGCCGTGTCGGAGTACCACTTCCGGCGGCTGTTCTCCGCGCTCGCCGGGATGCCGCTCCCGGTCTACGTGCGGCGGCGGCGCATGACGCTCGCCGCCGCCGAGGTGCTGGCCGGGGAGGGGACGCTGCTCGACATCGCGGTGCGGTACGGGTACGGCTCGGGCGAGGCGTTCGCCCGGGCGTTCCGCTCGGTGCACGGCATCGGGCCGGGCGAGGCCCGGCGCACGGGGGCGGTGCTCACGGCACAGCCGCGGATGTCCTTCCGCCTGGTCGTCGAAGGGAGTACGGCCATGCGCTACCGGATCGTGGAGAAGGAGCCGTTCCGGGTCGTCGGCAGGAAGGCCCGGGTCCCGCTCGTGCACGAGGGGCTCAACGCGGCCGCCGCGGCGCACCTGGAAGGCCTGGACGAACGGGCGGTCGTCCGGATGAAGGAGCTGGCCGGCCGGGAGCCGGCCGGGATCCTGTCGGCGGTGGTGTACCTGACCGACAGCCGGGAGGAGGGCGCCGAGGCGGACTACTGGATCGGCGTGGTGACCGGTCCCGAGGTGGCGGCCGAGGAGCTCGACGCCCTCGACGTGCCGGCCGGGACCTGGGCGGTCTTCGACAACCACGGGCCCTACCCGAGCGCCCTCCAGGAGCTGTGGCGGGACGTGTTCACGCAGTGGTTCCCCTCGAACCCGTACACGAGCCGGACCGGTCCGGAGCTGCTGCGGACGAAGCCGGTGGAGCTCGGCGCGGAGACCGGCTCCCAGCTGTGGATCCCGGTCGAGAGGGTCGGCGGGGGCGCCGGGACGTGAACACCCGGGTGCTGTCCTCCGCGCGGAAGCCCGCCGACGACCTGCGGACGAGCCTGTCCGCCGTGCGGGGCGCAGCCGGATCGCCGGTCATTTCGCCGTGGCTTCGGGAGAACCGGGCCGTTACTGTGGGCCGGTCGCCGATCTTGGAACACGGCACGACAACCGACCGGGGGGATCGACCGTCATGCAGCAGGACCACCACCACACCGAGCCGCCGACGTCCGGCCTCGTCACCGATCTCGTGGCACTGGCGGCGACCGGCGCGCTGGACGCCCTCCGGGTCGGCGCCGCACTGCCCGAGCTCACCGCCCGCTACGGCGAGCCCTGGGACGGCGGCCCCGTCGACGGGTTCGGGACCGGACGGCACTGGTTCGGCTGGGGCAGCCTGCAGCCGGTCTTCTGCCGGTGCGGCCGGCTGGAGCGGCTGTTCATCCCGGTCTGGCACGGGGAGCTGGAGCTCCCGGTGCCCGGCGGCGGGCTGCGCACCGTCGACTCGCACGTCACCGAGTCGGTGCTCACCGCCGGGCTCACCGCGGCCGGCCTCTGCTGGCGGACCGTCACGTACGAGAACCTCCACGACCAGCGGACCCTCGAACTGACGCCGGCCGAGGACGTGTGGGTGACCTTCGTCCTCACCGACCGGGAGAACTACGACGACCCGCCGCTGGAGGACTGGGTGCTGAACAAGGCAGGCTTCCGGGGGATCGACCACACCCGGTGTCCCGACCCCGCCGCCGACCCCGCCGCCGGCCCCGCCGCCGGCCCCGCCGCCGAGCGCTGAGGCACCACCACGGTCCCCGACGCCGGGATCCGCTGCGGTGATGTCCTTCTGGTCCTCACCCTCCGTGGTCTCCGCCTGGTTCACCGCCCGCCGTCCTGACCTGCTTGCGGTAGGCCCCCGGCGGCGATCCGAAGTGTCGTTTGAAAGCCTTGGCGAAGGCGAACTCCGACGTGTACCCCGTGCGCTGCGCGATGGTGCTCAGTGGAGCCGGCGATCGGTGGAGCAACCGCGCCGCGGTGGCCATCCGCCAGTTGGTGAGGTAGGTCAGCGGCGGCTCGCCGACCACCGAGGCGAAGCGGCGGGCGAACACCGCGCGGGACAGCCCGGCGCGGGTGCCCAGCGACTCCACGGTCCAGGGATGGCCGGGATCGTCGTGGATCGCCTTCAGGGCCGGCGCGACCGCCGGGTCGGTCAGCGCCGCCGCCCAGCCCCGGGTCCGCTCCTTCGGCAGGTCGGCGTACCACGACCGGAGGATGTACAGCAGCAGCAGATCGACGAGCGCCGTGACGACCGCGTCCGAGCCCGGCTGCGGCGCGTGGAACTCGGCGCACAGCTGATCGACCGCCGAGCGCAGCACCGGGTGGCGGCCGGGAACCGCGGGGAGGTGGATGACCTCCGGCAGATCGCTGAACAGCGGATGCGGGCGGTCGACGTCGATCGCGTACGCGCCGCACACCAGCACCGTGCGCGGCCCCGGTCCGTCCACGGTGACCTGGCCGATCGGCGAGGAACGGTCCACGCGCTCCGGTACGAAGTCCACCGGATCGCGCTCCGGCACGTCGCACAGGGTGTGCCCGGTGCCGCGCTGCAGGAACACGATGTCGCCGGGGCCGAGCACGAGCGGTCGGCCGTGCGGTGGCACCAGGTGGCAGTGTCCTTCCACGACCACGTGGAATCCGGCTCCTGAGACGGGCTGGAAGGTCAGGGCCCACGGGGCGTGCGCGTCGGTGCGGGTCACCATCGGGCGTCCCGTGCGCAGGACTTCGAGGGTGTTGCTCAGGATGTCCATGGCGCCACTCTAGGGCCTGCGCGGCAAGACGATATGACAGGGAATCGAGATCTTCAGTCATTCATCGTCTCGCCGAGGAGGCGTACGTTCGTGCCATGGCGGTCGCCGAACCCCGGCACCGCATCGAGGAAGGAACGGATCCCATGTCTCTGGCCGGCAAGAAGATCGTGATCATCGGTGGAACCTCCGGCATCGGCTTCGCGGTGGCCCGGCAGGCCGCGGCGGCCGGCGCGGACGTCGTGGTCGCCTCCAGCAACCAGGACCGCGTGGACGCCGCGACGAAGCGGTTGGGCGGGCCGGCCGAAGGCCGCCGCCTGGACGTCGCCGACGGCAACGCCATCGCCGCGTTCTTCGCGCAGGTCGGGGAGTTCGACCACCTCGTCTACACCGCGGGCGAATCCCTGCTGATCAAGCCGTTGGCCGACACCACCCCGGAGGAGGCCAGGGCCCTCTTCGAGCGCCGGTTCTGGGGCGCACTCCTCTCCGCCAAGTACGCGGCACCGCGACTGCGCGACGGCGGCTCGATCACCTTCAGCTCCGGCGTCCTCGCGATCCGTCCCCTGCCCGGAACCGCGCTCGCGGCAGGCATCACCGGCGGCATCGAGGCCCTGTCCCGGGCCCTCGCCGTCGAACTCGCGCCGCTGCGGGTGAACGTGGTCCAGCCCGGGGTGATCCGCACCGAGCTGTGGGACGGCAGTGTCCCGGACCCGGAGGCCTTCCTCCAGGACGCCGGGTCCGAGCTGCTCACGCGGCGGGTCGGCACCGCCGAGGAAGCCGCGGCGGCCTATCTCCTCGTCCTGTCCAACGGCTACGTCACCGGCACCACGCTCGCGATCGACGGCGGCGCGGCCCTGGTGTAGGTCAGACGGGCGGCATCAGATCGCTCTCGCTGATGGTGTACGTCAGCCGGGGGTAGACGAAGTCCGTCTCCTGGTTCTCACGGCGCCGCAGTCGGTAGAACTCGTGCCGCTGCTCATCGTCGGCCGTCGTGAGGCGCGCTCCCTGCGGGAGGTGGGCCTGTCCGTCGCGGAACCGGACGAAGGTCTTCGACGTTCGAAAGGTCACGCCCAACCACTGGTTGTCCGCAGCCTGGGCGGGCGTGTCCAGGACGATCCGGTGCCTGAGCCGCCGATTCGAGTCGACGGAGAACGCGACGACACCGTTGTGGACGAGGGGGATCTCGAACGTCTCGTCATCCGACGCCTTCGACTCGAAGATCAGCTTCCTCGGCGGGCCGGCATCGGGATGCCGGTAGCAGGAGAAGACGGCGATGAACGACCCGTCGGCCAGGTCGAGGGCCTGGTCGGAATGGCCGCCCATCGTCCGGTAGGCGTTCGTGTAGCACTCGACGAGGGCGTTGTTGAAGCCGACCGGAAGCGCCGCACGTTCTTGGATCTGCTGCGCCAGGCGTTCGTGCACCGCCCGGAAGCGCTGCGCCGGGGCGCCGTACCGAGTGGTGGTGCGGACGAGAGGCACGCCACTCGCCTCGTCGACCTTGGCGAGTACGGCGCCCCGCCGGCCCTTTCCCACGTCTTCCCAGCGGGTCGACGCGGACAGCTCCGCGAAGGGATTCCCCGTGGAGGGCAGGGCGAACGAGAGGATCCGGTCCGAGATCCTAGGTTCGGGGGGCAAGGTAGTCTCCCGTGTTCATGCTGAAGAGGAACTGGTCGCCGTAGTCGATGAAGGACGAGGTCCTGTTCTCCTCGGCGTACAGTCTGCGCAGCTCGTCCATGCCGTCCGGTGTGGCCGGCTCCAGCTGCACCAGGGATCCGGCCGTCTTGAGGAACGTGTGGCCGTTCTTGTGGACGGCTTCGGTGCTCGAACAGCGCACCACGTACCCCAGGCGGGTCGGGAGAAGCTCCGCGTCCAGTGCCGCGGGCCGGATCTCATGTGTGTACAGGCGGTTGGTGGACAGCGGCATCAGGAACACGGAGCCGGGGTGGAGGGTCACGGTGAACTGCGCGGGGAGCGCGACGCCGTCACGTTCTCCGGTCGGGTCCTTGAGGCGGAAGTGGAGTCCGGTCAGCCCGCTGGCACCCTTCACGCCGTAGTCGAAGGCGTCCTCGGCCAGGGGCTGCAGCTTGTCGAGCCCGTCGTAGAAGGTGCAGAAGGCCATGACGCCGTTGACGGGCATGTCCTTGGTCTTGTCGGCATGGGCCGAGATCCTGGCCTTGGACTGCTTGCGCTCCGCCGTGGCAAGGGTGTTGTGGTAGACCTGCGCGAGGACGTGATTGAGCGGTGCCTGGTTCCGGAAGACGGCGGCGGCCTCGCGGTTCAGGGCGTCGACGATGTGCGTGTCGGTCGGGCCGAAACCCTCGGTCGGCCCCGACAGATTCGTGGAGCACCGGAGCAGGCGGAAATGCAGCTCGTCACCGCTCCGCGTGACGGGCGTCAGATAGATTCCGCTGCGATGGGCCTTTCCGGGCTTGGTGGACTCCGTCAGGGACTGGAACGCGTGCTCGGCACGGATCCGTCCGAAGTGATCGGCACCGGGTTCGAAGAAGCGGCGGTAGTACACGCCGACACCGTGCACCCGGGTGGGGACTCGGCCGAGGCCGATGACGGGCCAGTGGTCGTCGCCCTCCCCGTGCTGACCCTGTGACAGCTCCCGGATGACGAACACCCGGGCGGCCGTGTGCAGTTGGCGGCCACTGATCCCGGAGACGTCACCACACAGGTAGACGGTCCTCTGTGCGAGGTCCGGTGAACCGGAGGCGAGCTCCTCCGGTGTGATGACGGATCCGAAGAATTCCGCAACGACGCCGTGGTCATGCAATGCCGACGGCGCAACCAGGAGGTTGCCCGCATCCGCGAGGCAGGCTTCTGTCGGTGCTGCTGTGTACATCGAGCCGTACCTGCCGTTCGCGGATCTGGGTGGATTGCTCAACCCGTGGACGTGGCAACGGTCCGTCTCCTTTCCTTCGCGTGGCGAACCGC
>NZ_JBEYVJ010000354.1:0-6959 GCF_040643935.1 Kitasatospora sp. NPDC047058
CCCCTATCACCAGCGTGCGCCGGCCGCACCCCGGCCGCACCCCGGCCGCACCCCGGACCGTCGCCGGGCAGGCGGGCGGCCAGGCCGCGCCGGCCAACAGCGCCATGGCGGACGCGCTGCGCCGGGCCGGGCTGGCCGGCGGCGGGTCCGGCTCCGGCGGTCGCGAGGACCGGCGCTCGGGCCGGCGCTGAGCGCGGACGGACGGCGGCGGGGCCGGTGGACGGACGTTCCACCGGCCCCGCCGTCGTGCGGGGTGCGGGAATCACACCAGGAGCTTCTCCTTGGCCTTCTGGTACTCCTCCTCGCTGATGGCACCGCTGGCCTTGAGGTCGGCGAGCTTGGCCAGGTCGTCGACGTGGCTGCGGCCCGCGCCGCCGCCCCCGGCCGCGCCCTCGGGCCCGGCGGCGTCCCGGATGTACGCCTTGAAGGCGGCCTCGTTCTTCTGGGCCTGGGCGAGGTCGCGTTCCCCCATCGACCTGCCCCGGACGATCACGTACACGAGCACACCGATCAGCGGCAGCAGGATCACCAGGATCAGCCAGCCGGCCTTGCCCCACCCGCTCATGTCGTGGCTGCGGAAGATGTCCGTGATGATCTTGAACAGCAGGAAGAACCAGAGGATCCAGAGGAACAGCTCCAACATCGTCCAGAAGATGTCGAGCAGCGGGTAGTTGTCCATGACGCTCCCGTCGGTGTGGACCAGGGTTCACCCGAGTCCTATCACCGCATTCCGGACACTGCGCCCCGGTGTTCGGCCATCCCGGTGACCGCGGGAACCGCTGCCCGCGGCCCGTCGCTGCCCGCGGCCCGTCGCCGCCCGCGGCCCGCTGCCGTCCTCAGCCTGCCGCGGACCGGGCCCGCAGCTCCACCGCCAGACCGATCAGCTCGCCCCACCAGGGCTCGTGGCCGCGGACCAGCAGCCGCTGTGCCTCGGCGGGCTCGACCGCCCGCACCTCCGCCACCTGCTCGCCGTCGTCCGGATTGGTCGGCGCGGAGTCCACCGCGACCTCCGCCCAGCCCCAGAGCCAGGCCTTCTCCGGGTGCGGCTGCCACGGCCGGTAGGGCTCCGCGAGGTCCGTCACGCAGCGGTGCGCCCCGAGCCAGACCGGCTCGCCGAGCAGCCGGGCGCCGGCCTCCTCCCGCAGCTCGCGGACCAGGCAGGCCTCGACCGACTCGCCGTTCTCGCGGGTGCCGCCCGGCAGGAACCAGTGGTCGCGCTCGTCACGGCAGAGCACGATGCGCCCGGCGGTGAAGCCCACCAGGTGGATGTTGGTGACGAGCTCGTCCGGCGGCAGTGCCGTGGAGAACCGGGCGTCGAAACGGCCCCAGGCCCAGTACTGCGGGGCGTGCAGCTGCGGGAACCGGGCCGGCAGATCGGTGAGTCCGCCGGCTCTTTCGGAGGTGTCCGTCATTCACCGATCATAGTCCGCCGGGGGCTGCGGGCCCCCTTTGTTCCCGCTGTTCCCGCTGTTCCCGCTGTTCTCGCGGCACGGGCGGCGCCGGGGCCGGGCGGGCCGACCGGCCGTCAGGTCGTCGCCGGCACGCCGAACACCGGAGCCCGGCCGGCACCGTCGAGGGTGATCCGGCGGTACGGGACGGCCGCCGGGCGGGCCGCTTCGAGCGGGGAGCCGGTCCAACTCCCCAGCGACATCTCGGCGGTGATGCCCGGACCGAAGCCGGCGATCAGCCCCGGGGTGCCGTCGGCGACGGAGCCCTCCTCGAACAGCCGGGCCAGCGCGTCGAAGACCACCGCGCTGGCGATGTTGCCGCGCTCGGTGAGCGTGGCACGGCTGAACCGGAAGGCGGCCGGGTCGAGTTCGAGGAAGCGGCAGAGGTCGTCCAGGATGCGCGGGCCGCCGGCGTGCACGATGTAGAAGCCGAGCCCGGACACGTCCCAGTCGTGCTCGGTGGCGAGGGTGCGCAGCGCCGGGGCGAGCATCTCCATGGTGCCCGGGACGCGCTTGTCGAGCTGGAAGTGGAAGCCGGTGTCCCTGACCCCGTAGGAGATCCAGTCCTCGGTGTCCGGGACGAGGTGCGAGCCGTTGCGCTCGACCTGCACGCCGGTGCCGCCGCGGCCGCGCATCACGGCAGCGGCGACGGCGTCCCCGAACAGGCCGTTGGAGAGCAGCGAGCCGACGCCGAGGTCGGTCGGCTGGTAGCAGAGCGAGCAGAACTCGCAGGCCACGATGAGGACGTTGGCGCCCGGGTAGGCGCGGCAGAAGTCGTGCGCGCGGTTGACCGCGGCGCCGCCGGCCGCGCAGCCGAGCTGGGCGATCGGCACCTGGCGGGTGTCGGAGCGGAAGCCCATGGTGTTGATCAGCCAGGCGGTCAGCGAGGGCATCATGAAGCCGGTGCAGGACACGTAGACGATCAGGTCGATCTCCCGGGCGGACAACTCGGCGTGCCCGAGGGCGCGTTCGACCACCTCGGGGACGCGGCGCTTGGCCTCGCGCTCGTAGACCGCGTTGCGGGTGGTGAAGCCGGGGTGCCGCAGCGTCTCGTCGACCGGCTGGACCAGGTGCCTGGTCCGCACCCCGGTGTTCTCGATCAGCCGGAGGGCGAGCGGGAGCTGGGGGTGGTCCCGGTGCAGGGCGCGGGCCAGGTCGAGGGTCTGGTCGAGGGTGACGACGTGCTCGGGAACGGCGACGGCGGGACGGCAGAGAGTTGCCATGGGCGTGAGAGGTCTCCCCTGGTGACCCGCGCGGGCGGCGGCCGGCGCGGGCGGTGGCCTACGGTGCGTTGGACGTGCGCCGCGGCGGTGCGGCGAGGTCGTGTCTGCCGGACACGCCGTGGGTCACCAGGCGACCGGCAGGGTCCGCGGGTAGCGCCAGATCGAGCCGGTGTGCCAGTCCAGCTCCCCCGGCGGCACGGCCAGCCGCAGGCCGGGGAAGCGCTCCAGCAGGGTGCCGATGGCGACCTGGAGCTCCATCCGGGCCAGGTGGGCACCGGCGCAGTGGTGGGTGCCGTAGCCGAAGGTCATGTGGTGGGCCGCGCCGCGGCCGAGGTCCAGCTCGTCCGGCCGCTCGAACGCCGCCGGGTCGCGGTTGGCGGCCAGGTAGGAGACGTGCACCGCCTCGCCGGCCCGGATCAGCACCCCGCCCAGCTCGACGTCCTCGGTGGCGACCCGGGCGATGCCGACGCCCTGCCGGAACGGGATGAAGCGGAGCAGCTCCTCCAGAGCGCGCGGCAGCGTGTCCGGCCGGGCGCGCAGCTCGGCGAGCTGCCCGGGGTGGGTGAGCAGGGTGTAGGTGATGTTGCTGAGCTGGTAGGTGCTGGTGTCGTGGCCGGTGACCAGCAGCACCATGGCCATCACGGCGAGCTCCTGGTCGTCCAGCAGCTCCTCCTCGTCCCGGGCGGTGGCGAGCGCGCTGATGAGGTCCTCGCCGGGGTCGCGGCGGCGGGCGGCGGTCAGCTCGGTGAAGTAGGCGCGCAGGGCGGCCTTGGCGCGGACCTGGCCGTCGCCGCTGCCGGGGCCCATCGCCATCATCGCGACGGCGTGCCCGCGCAGTTCGGCGCGGTCCTGCTCGGGGACGTCGAGCATCTCGCAGATGGTGGTCATCGGCAGCCGGGCGGAGAGGTGCCGGACCAGGTCGGCGGGGGAGCCGTGCTCCGCCATCTCCTCCAGGTACCCGTCGACGATCCGCTGCGTCTTCGGGCGCATCCGCTCGACCTGGCGGTTGGTGAAGCCCTGGGCGACCAGGCGGCGCAGCCGGTTGTGGGCCGGCGGGTCCATCAGGTTGATCGCCTCGGCCTGGGCGATCGGGGCGGGCGTCATCCGGGGCAGGTCACGGCCGATGCCCGCCGCGCGGCTGAACCGGCGGTCGGTGGTGACCACGCGGACGTCCTCGTACCGGGTGGCCAGCCAGGCCTCGCCCTCGCCGTGCGGCAGCCTGATCCTGGCGACCGGTTCCTCGGTGAGGAGCCGCTTCAGGAGCGGGTCGAACTCCAGGCCTTCGGTGTGGTTGAAGGGGCAGTCCCACACGGGGGCGGAGGTAGTCACGGGCTGATCCAAGTGGCCGGAGTCGGTACCGCCCGGGACGTCGGGTCGTTCGGGCGCGGACATGCCGATGTTCCCCCATCGGACGGCGGAAATCCGGATCCGGCGGATTGTTCGCTCGATCGAGCGAGCTAGCCGATAGTCATGCGATATGCCTTGCGGGGGACGGGAGTTGGGGTGCCGGCGCACGGCCGGCGACGGCTCCGGTCGCGGCTCAGCCCGCGGACGGCGGCACGCGGGTGAAGGAGCGGCGGTAGGAGCGCGGCGGGACGCCCCGGCGGCGGACGAACCGTTCGCGCAGGACGGCCGCACTGCCGTAGCCGACCCGGCGGGCGACCTCCTCGACCGGCAGGTCCGTCGTCTCCAGCAGCTCCTCGGCGGCGGCCAGCCGCAGGTCCCGCAGCCAGGCGTGCGGGGTGGTGCCGGTGGCGGCCGCGAAGCGGCGGAGGAAGGACCGCTTGCTCATCACGGCGCGCCGGGCCAGCTCCGCGACCGGCAGCGGCTCGTGGAGGTGCTCGCGGGCCCAGGCCAGCACGGCGGCCAGCCGCTCGTCCTGGCCGTCCCCGGGGACCGGCGCGGCCAGGTACTGGGCCTGCCCGCCGTCGCGGTGCGAGGGCAGCACCATGTCCCGGGCGACGTGGTTGGCCACGGCGGCGCCGTGCTCCCGCCTGATCAGGTGCAGGCAGAGGTCGAAGCCCGCGGCGGCCCCCGCACCCGTGGTGATCCGGCCGTCGTCCAGGTACAGCGCCCCGGGTTCGACGGCGACGTCCGGGTAGCTGCGGGCCAGCAGGCCGGCGAAGCGCCAGTGGGTGGTGGCCCGGCGGCCGTCGAGCAGCCCGGCGGCGGCGAGCGTGAACGCACCAACGCAGTGGGCGGCGACCACCGCGCCGCGCTCGTGCGCGGCCGACAGGGCGTCCAGCACGGCGGGCGGGGGCGGCGTGCGGAAGCCCGCCCCCGGCAGGGCGAGCACGAGGTCGGCGGCGGCCAGCCGGTCCAGGCCGTGCTCGATCGTGAGCGGCACGCCGAGGTCGGTGCGGACGCTCCCGGGCCGGTCCGTGCAGAGCGCGAAGTCGAAGCCGGGCATCGCCTCCCCGTGCGGGCCGAACACCTCGGCGACGATGCCCACGGCGAGCATGCCGACTCCGGGCGGGGCGTACGCGGCGACGCTCGTGAAGGGGGCCATCCGCGGAGTCTGGCACATTTCCTGCGATCGGTGGCATCAGTGCCACTCGTCCGGTCCCGGCCCGTCCGACAGGATCGAGGCATGACAGACGCACCGCTCGGCCGCAGCGCCGCCTTCAAGGTCCTGACCACCGGCTACGTCGGCTCCACCGGCCCCGGGGTCGCCGCCACCGTCTCCTACGTGGCGGACGCCGGACGGCACGTGATCTTCGACCCGGGCATGGTGGCGAGCCACGACGACATCCTCGGCCCGCTCGCGGAGCTGGGGCTCGGCCCCGACGACATCACCGACGTGGTGCTCAGCCACCACCACCCCGACAACACCATGAACGCGGGCCTCTTCCGCCGGGCCCGGGTGCACGACCACAAGGTGGAGTACCAGGGGCACCGGTGGACGAACCGCGACGCCGAGGGCCACGAGCTCACCCCGTCGCTCCGCCTGATCCGCACCCCCGGCCACAGCCCCGAGGACATCACGCTGCTGGCGGGCACGGACGCGGGCGTGGTCGCCTTCGCCGGCGACCTGTGGTGGCACGCGGCCGGCCCGGCGGACGACCCGGTGGCCCCGGACCGCGAGGTCCTGCGCGCCTCCCGGCTCCGGGTGCTGGCCGTGGCGGACCTGATCGTGCCCGGCCACGGCGCCCCCTTCACGGGCGACGAGACCACCCCGCGGTAGCGGGCCCGGCCCGGTGGCGGCCCCGGGGTGACCGGGTGGTGAGCCGGCGGCCACCGCGCGAGAACCGGTCGGGTGTTCGACGGCGTCCTGTGGGCGTGATCAAAGCTGTCCTCGGCACGATGCCGATGTTCTGGCCCGGCCTGCTCTGCTCGCTGGTGCCGGCCGCGCTGCTGAACCAGGCGGTCGGACGGTGGCTGCGCGCGCACTGGGCCGTGGCGTTCGTGCTGCTGCTCGCCCTCGGCGGGCTGGCCACGCTGACGCTGCTGCCGGACGCCTGGGGTCCGTTCTGGGGGTACTCCCGGTACGCCGTGCGGCACTGCAACCTCACGGGCTACGGCCTGCGGCCGCTGCACGACTTCACGACGGTGAACCCGACCAGCCTGGACGTGGCCCTCTACGTCCCGATCGGCCTCGCCGGCGCGCTCGCCGGGACCAGGGCGCGGGCGGCGACCGTCCTCCTCGGGGCGGCGCTCCTCCCCGTCGTCATCGAGGGCGTGCAGTACGCCCTGCCCGGCATCGGCCACGCCTGCACCGTCCAGGACGTCCTGGACAGCCTGCTCGGCCTCGCCCTCGGCGCGGCGATCGGCCTGCTCACCGGCCCGTTCGCCCGGGCGGGCGTCCGTTCGCTGCGGGAGACGTAGGGCCCCGGCCGGTCGGGACGGAGCCCGTCCGGGGAACCGGGAACGGGTACGGGGAACACCCGCGGCCGGTCGTGGCGGCGCACGGGCGGCGACCGGGGCGCACGGCATCTTTTCAGAAGCCTCACAGCGGGGTGTGGAACCCCCACGGCCGGCCTGCCTAGGCTCCGCATGCGCACGACGGCGTGCGCGGAGCCGGCACGACGGACGACGACCGGCGAGCGCCGGTTGCCCGGCCGCACGGGAAGATCACATGGACTACTGCGCACCCTGCCGCCGCCACCTGAACGGCGCCCTGGCCTGCCCCGGTTGCGGGGCCCCGCCGAGCGGCCCGGCCCCGGTGGGCGGCCCGGACACGGCGGCGTACCCGCCGGCGGAGACCCTGGCGATGCCGCGCGTGGCGTCCGCAGGGCCGTCGGCGCCGCCGTCACCGGCCGGCCCCGCCGGCGGGGGGGGCGCCGCCCGC
>NZ_JBEYVJ010000355.1:0-6910 GCF_040643935.1 Kitasatospora sp. NPDC047058
CTGTACGGCGGCGGCTACGAGGCGTACCTGGAGGAGCGCGCGGTGGCCCGCCGGCACGCCCGCGAGGAGTACGAGGAGTACGCCGACACCAGGTCACCCCAGCCGAAGACCTGCGCCGCGGTCCCCGGCCGGTACGGCTCGGTCTCGCCCTGGCCGACCAGGTCGATCACCGGCCTGGCCCCCTGTGACTCGCTGAGCGTGAGCACCGCCACATCGTTCATGTTGGCGGTGAAGGAGTAGTCGGGGTGGATCCAGACCGACCCGACCGCCACCTCGCGGCCGATCGAACCGCGCAGGTCGTCCCGGCCGACCACGACCTTCAGGCCCGGCCGGTCCACCCGCCTGCCCTTGGACTCGTCGTAGAAGCAGTGCGCCGCCGTCACCACCTTGGTCGGGGTGACCAGCGCGCCCCCGCAGAACTGGCCCGAACGCCCGTTGCCGAACTGCTGGCGGCTGGAGAGCGCCACCAGCCACGGGTGGTCGGAGGTGCTCGCGGTCACGCCGCCGACGATCCGCCGCTGGGCCTCGGCCGGGGCGGCGCCCGGGCCCAGCGCGACCAGCGGCGCCGGCAGTGCCGCCAGCAGGGCCAGCGCCGCGGCCCGGTGGCGACGGCTCCCCGGCCGGGCCGGGGGCTGGGCGGCGGGCGACAGGTCCGCACGATCCGGGTTGGGCAGCACCGTGTCTCCAGTTGGCTCGGCAGCAGGCAACCGGCACAGCGTAGGTGACCGACTACGCCCTGCGACCACTTACCGTCGCGCGGCCACCCGGACGAGCGACAACGGCCACCCGGACGCTGACGCACCCGGCCCCCGACGTGCACGGGGACGCGTGTACGGACGTGCACGGGGGCGGCGGGTGCGGACGTGCACGAGGGCGGCGGGTCGCGGAATGCGGCGCGGGACGTCGCGGACACGCGAAGGGGCGTCGCGGGAACGCGAAGGGGCCCGGAGCGGTGTGCTCCGGGCCCCTTCACCGCGGGGCCGGGGCCCTGCGGAGGTTCTGCCGATCAGTCCAGGTAGTCGCGCAGCACCTGGGAACGCGACGGGTGGCGCAGCTTCGACATGGTCTTGGACTCGATCTGGCGGATGCGCTCACGGGTGACCCCGTACACCTTGCCGATCTCGTCCAGCGTCTTCGGCTGACCGTCCGTCAGGCCGAAGCGCATCGACACCACGCCCGCCTCGCGCTCGGACAGCGTGTCCAGCACCGAGTGCAGCTGCTCCTGGAGCAGGGTGAAGGAGACCGCGTCGGCCGGCACGACCGCCTCGGAGTCCTCGATCAGGTCACCGAACTCGCTGTCGCCGTCCTCACCCAGCGGGGTGTGCAGCGAAATGGGCTCGCGACCGTACTTCTGGACCTCGATGACCTTCTCCGGGGTCATGTCGAGCTCCTTGGCCAGCTCCTCCGGGGTGGGCTCGCGGCCCAGGTCCTGGAGCATCTGGCGCTGGACGCGGGCCAGCTTGTTGATGACCTCGACCATGTGCACCGGGATGCGGATGGTGCGGGCCTGGTCGGCCATCGCGCGGGTGATCGCCTGGCGGATCCACCACGTGGCGTAGGTGGAGAACTTGTAGCCCTTGGTGTAGTCGAACTTCTCGACCGCACGGATGAGACCGAGGTTGCCCTCCTGGATCAGGTCCAGGAAGAGCATGCCGCGGCCGGTGTAGCGCTTGGCCAGCGAGACGACCAGTCGGAGGTTGGCCTCCAGCAGGTGGTTCTTGGCGCGGCGGCCGTCCTCGGCGATGATCTCCAGCTCGCGCTTGAGCTTGGGGGCCAGCTTGTCGGCGGCCGAGAGCTTGTCCTCGGCGAACAGGCCGGCCTCGATGCGCTTGGCGAGCTCGACCTCCTGCTCGGCGTTGAGCAGCGGGACCTTGCCGATCTGCTTCAGGTAGTCCTTGACCGGGTCGGCGGTGGCACCGGCGACGGCGACCTGCTGGGCCGGGGCGTCGTCCTCGTCGTCGTCGGAGAGCACGAAGCCCTGCGACTCCTCCTCGGGCTCCGCCTCCTCACCCGGCTTGTCACTGGGCAGCGCGGCGTCCTCGAGCAGCTCGTCCTCGCCGACCAGCTCCTCGTCGCCCTTGCCCGCCTTGGCGGAGGTGGTCTTCTTGGCGGCCGTCTTCTTGGCCGGCGCGGCGGTCTTCTTGACCGCGGCCTTCTTCGCCGGGGCGGCCTTCTTCGCCGCAACCGCCTTCACCTCGGTGACGACCGTGGTCGTCGCGTCGGCGGTGATCTCGGCGGAGACCGTGGGGGCCGGCGCGGCGGCGGCCGCAACCGCCGGAGCGGCCACGGGAGCACCGGGCGCGATCCGCACGGGGGGCTTGGTCGGGGCCGCCGGGGCGGCCGGGGTCCGGGTGGTGACCGCCTTGGTGGCAGTGCGCTTGGCGGGGCTCTTGGCAGCAACGCTCTTGCGCTTGGCGCCGGCCGGTTCGGCCGCGCTGACCATGAGGTCCACCCCCTCCTCAATCAGCACCTGGTTGAGGCTGCGCATGACGTTCTTCCACTTGGTGACCGGGATCTGGTCCGCCTCGAACGCCTGGCGCACGTCGTCACCGGCGATCTGCCCCTGGGCCTTGCCCCGCTCGATGAGCGCCAGCAGAGCCGCGGACTCGGCGATCTCGGGGGGAAGCGAACGGGATGTGCTGGCCGACACGAACAACCTCTCGGACGATGAGTGGACTCGAACCCGTACCGGCCGCCCGAGCGGGCGGGGAAGGAAATCGCGCGTCGGGCGCGCGGTGTCGATTCCGACCGACTCGGGCTTGAGGACTGGGTTTGCAGGACGGCAGCAGCGCCGCAGACCAACACAGCATTCTGACATGTTGGTGTATTCCGGAGCTGCTTCCGCTCAGGACACATCGCTGCTACTCGTCAAGTGTTACGCATGGCCTTCGTGTCGCGGGTCACACCACTCGGCGCCTGCGGCCCGGGGCCGTCTTCCAATCATCGCGCACTCGCGGCGAAACGACTGACATGGGCAGGACACGTGGCGGCGCGCCGGGGCGGGCCGGTGCAGGCCGGGGGCTGCGACGGGGCGCCGTGGGAGCCCGGCGCGGAGGCGCGGACGTGCGGACGTGCGGACGTGCGGATGCGGTCCGGGCGGCGGCACTGCGGACAGGCCGGCACACAGGGGCCCTCCGACCGCGCCGTGGGGGAGCAGCCGGAGGGCCATGGGTTCGCGGGGGTCGCCCGGTCGCCGACGGGTGGGCGGCTCAGTGCTCCCGGGGGGCCGGGACGGACGGCTCGATCTCCGGGTGGACGGTGAGCAGCGCCCGCATCGCGGCCTCGCCCGCGGTGCCGTCGCCGGTGCCGAGCGCGTCCACCAGCCGGGCGTGCAGGCCGACCGAGGCCTCCGAGGGCCGCTCGCAGGAGGTCGCCGGGCCGCCGGACACCTGGAGCGCGCAGGAGACGATCCCGGAGAGGTGCTCCAGCATCCGGTTGCCGGCCATCTGCAGGACGAGGACGTGCAGCTCGGCGTCGGCGCGCGAGTAGGTGGAGAGATCGGCCTGGGCCGAGGCGTGGCCCATGATCTCGACCAGCTCGACCAGCCGCTGCTGGACGTCCTCGCGGCCGTGGCCGGCGGCGAGCCGGGCCGCCAGCGGCTCGATCGCCCAGCGGAGCTCGAACAGCTCCCGGCGCTGCTCGTCGCGCTGCGGACCGAAGGCGCGCCACTCGATGATGTCCGGGTCGAGCAGGTTCCAGTCGCCGACCGGGCGGACCCGGGTGCCGACGTTCGGCCGGGCGCTGACCAGGCCCTTGGCCTCCAGGACCCGCAGGGACTCGCGGACGACGGTCCGGGAGACCTCGAACCGCTGGCCGATCTCCTCGGGGACGAGCGGGCGGTCGGCGCCGAGGTCGCCCGAGACGATCATCTGACCCAGCTGCTGCACCAGCTGGCCGTGCAGACCGCGGCCGCGGCTGCTGGTGGTCTTGCGGCCGACCCGGGCCAGGTCGGACTCGGCGCCCTCCCAGCGGGGCGCCGGCGGGATCGGCCGGTCGGCGTACGAGAAGCGGTCCAGGTCGCCGGTGCCGGGGACGGCGCCTTCGGCGGAACGGGCGGGGGTCATGGTGGGGTGCGCAAGGGTACTCACAGGTCCTTTGTCGGCGATCGGCGGGCCCAGCTTGAGAATTCTCGTGAAAAGCACACGAAAGGGTGATCGACCGTGACTGGATAATTGACTTCTTATCAGGAAGAACCGCGCATTGCGGTCACAGCTGGTCGATCTTGGCAGACCGTCAGTGACGACTGCTCCCTCCAGGGGCCGGTCGCAGACCCCCCGGCGGGAACCTCGGCAGCGGCCGAGGAGCGCCGGAGCGGCGTCAGAGTGCGCGGCGGCGGGCCTGCACCAGGAGGGTGGCGAGCAGCAGCACCAGGACGGGTGCCACCACCGCCGCCAGCAGCGCGGGATCGGTGAGCGCCGGACCGGCCGCCGCAACCCGGCGGTCCCCGCCGTACACCCATCCGTACGCCCACTCGATGCCGGACTGGAACGGCAGCAGCTCCGCCGCGCGCGCCGGCCAGGCCGTTCCGGTCTGCCGCAGCAGCAGCGCCACCCCGGACTCCAGCAGCGGCGGCAGGGCGCAGAGCAGCAGCACGCCGGCGGCGGCACTGCGGGTCAGCGAGGCCGTCAGGACCCCCGTCCAGCCCGCCACGACCGTCAGCGCGACGAAGGCCAGCAGTGCGGCGGGCACCCCGTGCCCGGCGCCGAGCGCCACGGGGGCGAGCGCGCCCGGCAGGTCGGCGAGCCCGCCGAGGCCGGCCGAGGACAGCGCATCCGCCACCCGGTCCGACAGCGCGGCCGGCTCCGACCAGGCGGCCACCGTCACCCCGGCCGGCAGCGCGAGGTGCACGGCCACCGCGTCCACCAGCAGGGTGCCCAGCGCCAGGAGCGCCGCGACCGGACCGACCACCGCCAGCTTGCCCAGCAGCAGCCACACCCGGCGCAGGTACGACACCTGCGAGGCGGGCAGCCCCGGGTGCCGGACCTCGTGCCCGTACGCGAGGGCGCCCAGCACTCCGGCGCCGAGGGCCGCGAACGGCAGCGGGATCAACGGGACGGCCGCGGTCAGCAGCCGCACGCCCGCCGGCGCGGACAGCGGACCGGCCGGCGTCTGGGCGGCCAGCGCGGCGGCCACCACGGCGTCGCAGAACAGCACCCCGGCGAGCAGCAGCCAGGTGGTGCGGAGGCCGCGCAGCCGGCGCAGCTCGTAGGCCAGGACTCGCACGGTTCACTCGCTCCGGTGGTCGGGGGTGGGGATGGCGGTGGTGGAAGGGGCGGGACCGTCGGCGGGGCGGGGCGCGGGGGCGGTCTGCGGGTTCAGCCGGCCGAGGCGGACGGTGTCGGCGGTCAGGAGGTCCCCGTCGCCGGCCTCGTCATGCGGCTCCCGGGGCGCGGCCGCCGGGGCGCCGCTCCCGCCGGACCGGACCAGGCTGCTGAGGCCGTCCCGGAAGAGGCGGTCCACGGCGACGGTCGGGGAGGTCTCCGCGAGGTCGGCCGGGTCGGACGCCTCCGGGGCGGCGGGCACGGTCTGCCGGGGCGGCCGGGCGGTCGCCGCCGGGGTGCCGGCGGCGGAGGCCGCAGCGGCAGCGGAGGCCAGGGTGGCCGGCAGGGCGAGGGCGGGCAGAGCACCGGCGGCCACGGCTCCGGTGGCGGGCGCGCCGGTGGCAGCGGTCCCGGTGGCCGGACTGCCGGTGGCCGGCTGGGGCACGTGGGCCTGCCCGGCTCCGGCCGGTTCCGGCGCGGGTGCCGGCGCCGGTGCCGGCTCCTGCGCTGCGGTCGTCACCGGCGTCGGCCGGGTCGCGGCCTGGCCCGTCATCGTTTCGTCGGCGGCCTGGCGGGCCTTCACCGGGCGGTTCCTCCTCGGCCTGGCGGGCGCCGCGTCGGCCACCGCCCGACCGGCCGGCGCCGGCTGGACGTGGAGGTGACCGGACCGGCCCGAGGCGACCGGCAGCGTGGCCCGGGGAGCCGGCTGCTCGACCACCCGGTCGGCGAGTTCGTGCAGCAGGATGCCGTGCTGGTAGGCGAGTTCGCCGATCTCGGTGCGACCGATCCCGGCCACCGCGAGACCCGCGCCGCCGTCGCGCCGCACCTGCGCGCCCTGGCTCACCAGGAGGTCGGCGAGCCGGGCCATCTGCGGCCCGCGCACGGCGACCTCCGGGCTGAGCCGGGTGCGGCGGAACTCCGTCACCGGCTGGTCGGCCACCATCCGGCCCCGGTCGAGCGTGATCACCCGGTCCGCGAGCCCGGCGGCCTCCTGGGGGGTTCGGGTGGTCACCAGGACCGTTCCGCCCGCGACGGCGAACGAGCGCAGGAAGGAGTGGAACCAGTCCACGTTGCGCGGCGACAGGCCCTCGGTCGGCGCGTCGAGGACGAGGGTCCCCGGGTCCCCGAGCAGCGCCGTGGCGAGCGACAGCCGGCGGTGCATGCCGGGCGAGAAGGTGCGCAGCCGCTGTCCGGCGACGGTGACCAGCCGGGTCTGTTCGAGCAGCTCATCGGCCCGCCGGGCGGGGACTCCGACGGCCGCCGCCAGCATCCTGAGGTGGCTCTGCGCCTTCCGGCCGGGGTGCCCCGCCACCATGCCCCCGGCGCCGCCGGGGCCGGGCAGCAGCACGCCGACCTCCCGCTCCGGGCGTCGCAGCTGGCGGTAGGTGCGGCCACCGAAGAGCGTGACGCCCTGGCCGCGTTCGAGTTCGAGCATCAACCGCAGCGCGGTGGACTTGCCCGCGTCCTCGGGGCCGAGCAGGGCCGTCACCGTCCCCGGGCGGGCGTCGAAGGTCAGATCGAGCAGCGCCGGCGGCCCGCCCCGGCGGTAGACCTTGGTCAGTCCGGTGATCTGGATCATCGCTGGCTGCTCCCATGCCCTCGGCCGACCTGCGTCTGCGCGGCGCGGGGCCGTGCCCGCACGGCCCCGC
>NZ_JBEYVJ010000356.1:0-6893 GCF_040643935.1 Kitasatospora sp. NPDC047058
ACCCCCTCGCCGGTCTCGGCGCTGACCACCACCACCGTGACGCCGGGCGCGATGCCCTCGACGTCGGCACGGATGAACTCGGCGTCGTCCACCAGGTCGGCCTTGGTGAGCACGACCACCGGTTCGGCGCCGGACTCCCAGGCCAGGGCGAGGAAGCGCTCGATCCGGCCGAGGTCGGGCTCGGCGGCGAGCGAGGCGGCGATCAGCACGGTGTCGACGTTGGCGGCCAGCACCTGGCCGTCGGAACGCTTGCCGGCCACCTTGCGGATGATCGCGGTGGAGCGCGGCAGCAGTGCCGCGACGGCCGGCATCGGCTGGGCCGCGAGGTCCACGGCCGCCCAGTCGCCGGTGCACGGGCAGTTGATCATGTCGGCGTCGCCGACCGGCCGGGTGTCCGCCCGGACGGTCCGCGGCTCGCCGGTCTCCGGGTCGGTCAGTACGGCGTCGCACTGACCCCGGTCGACCCGGACGATCCGGGCCGGGACGAGCCCGGCCTCGGCGAGCGGGGCGAAGTGCTCGGCGAACTCGTCCGTCCAGCCGTAGCCGGCCAGCGGGTCGGAGGCGTCCGAGGAAGAAGAGGTAAGAGAGGAAGAGATAAGAGGGGAAGACGGAACGGAGGCAGCGTTGAACAACGCAGTGGGCCCTTCGGGAGGAATGTGATCCCGCCGGGCTGCGGCTGCGCGCGCCGTAGGAGCGGCGTCAGCAGGCGGCCGGGAGGGAGAGGTGGTGTGTGCGAGCGCTGCCCAGGGCAGCCGTGACGGCAACGACAATCACGTGGCTCACCTCCTGTTTCTCCTCGGGCCGACGCATGGACGGCCCCCGTACCGGACTGATCACACCGTAGCGATCTCCCAGGACCCCGCCAACCGGTTTTTGACCTGCGACTTTCCCCGCCACGCAGCACTCCGGAGCCGCGCCGCAGCCGCCGCGCGGCCACTCCTCGGCCGCCGTCCGGCACCACCCGTGCCCCCGGCACCGCAACCGCCACCCCGCCGCCGCCGTCCTGAAGGGTGCGCCGTCGGCGCACCGCCCGGGGGGGGCGAGTGGGTCGAGCGGGGAGACGCGAAGGGTGCCGAGCAGTGCACGCGGCGAGGGCCGCCGCCGGGCCACACGCCTGCGCAACATCGAGCTCTTACTGCTGCTGCTCGCAGCCGCGGTCTGCCTGGGCGGACACGTGGCCGCCGGCCTGGCACTGACCGACCGGGTGCCGCCCGGCCTCGCCGCGCACGGCGCCGGCCTGGGCGCGCTGGCGCTCGCGGCGCATCTGGCGGTTCGCCGCTGCGCCCCGTACGCGGACCCGCTGATCCTGCCGCTCGCCGTGCTGCTGACCGGGTTCGGGCTGGTGCTGCTCGACCGCCTGGACTTCTCCTACAAGCTCGCCCATGCGGCCAAGGGCGACTGGCAGAAGATCCCGGCCGCGCCCTCCCAGCTGACCTGGACGGTCATCGCGGTGGCGGCGGCCGTGGTGCTGCTCGTGGCCGTCCGCCACCACCGCGTCTTCCAGCGCTACGTCTACCTGCTGATGACGGGCGCGCTGATCCTGCTGGCCGCCCCCGCGTTCTTCCCGGGGGACGTCTACGGGGCGAAGCGCTGGATCATCATCGGCGGGATGTCCTTCCAGCCGGACGAGTTCGTCAAGGTCGCCATCACGATCTTCTTCGCCGGCTACCTGACGACCTACGGGGACGTGCTGGCCCTGGCCGGCCGCCGGGTCTGGGGGCTGACGCTGCCGCGCGGCCGGCACGTCGGGCCGGTGCTGACGGTCTGGGTGGTCAGCCTGCTGGTGCTGGTCTTCGAACGCGACCTCGGCACCTCGCTGATCTTCTTCGGCGTCTTCGTGGTGATGCTCTACACGGCGACCGAGCGGACCGGCTGGATGGTGATCGGCCTGCTGCTGGCGGTCGGCGGCGCGCTCGTGGTCGCCACCCTGGAGCCGCACGTGCACGGCCGGATCGAGGCCTGGCTGCACCCGCTGGACTACTACCTCCCGCACCACGACAAGAGCCTCGTCTCGGACCAGCCCGCCGAGGCCCTGTTCAGCCTGGGCACCGGCGGCCTGACCGGGACCGGGCTCGGCGTCGGCCACCCGTGGCAGATCGGCTTCGCCGGGCGCAGCGACTTCATCATCACCACCGTCGGCGAGGAGCTGGGCCTGACCGGGGTGACGGCGGTGCTGCTGCTCTACGCGCTGCTGGTGCAGCGCGGGCTGCGGACGGCGGTCGGCCTGACCGACCCGTTCGGCAAGCTGCTGGCCACCGGGCTGTCGGCGGCGCTGGCGCTGCAGGTGTTCGTGGTGGTGGGCGGGGTCAGCGGGCTGATCCCGCTGACCGGCAAGGCGCTGCCGTTCCTGGCGGCCGGCGGCTCGTCGCTGCTGGCGAACTGGCTGATGACCGCCCTGCTGGTGAAGCTGAGCGACTCGGCCGGCCGGACGGCCCTGGAACCGGCCTGACGGGCCGGTCGAACCCGCGCCGGCGCCCGGCCCGAGCCGCTACCCCCGGCGCACCCGCTCAGCGCTGGTCCCACGGCGGCCGCGGCGGGTGGCCGGGCAGCGGGTACTCGGGCGGCGGCGCGGTCGGCCGGTCGCTGTCCGGCGGCGGCGGGGCCGGCCGGTGGTGCGGGCCGCCCCCGCGGGCGGTGAGCCGGGCCCGGACGTTCTCGGCGGCGAGTATGTCGGCCCAGCGCTCGGGGTACTCGGAGGGCGGCTCGACGTCCTCGCCCTCGTCCTCCCAGTACTCCTCCTCGGCGCCCTCGGCGAGGCCCAGCTCGCGCGCGCGCCGGGCCCGTTCGACGGCCCGCCGGGCGGCGACCTCGCGGACCACCGCCGCGGCGGCCTCCTCGTGGGCGCGCTCGTTCTCGGCGCGGGCGTCGGCGGTCTCCAGGGTGGGCCACCGGCGGTCTATGGCGGCGTTCATCGCGGCGCCGATCAGCACCGCGAGCGCGACCACGAAGATCCAGAGCAGCACCGCCACCGGCGCGGCCAGCGAGCCGTACACCGACGGGCCCTCGACCGAGCTGACCAGGTAGAGCCGCAGGGCCACGCTGCAGAAGACCAGCACCACCAGCGCGACCAGCGCGCCCGGGATGTCCTCCCGCCAGGGTGTGGAGACCGGCACGGCGAGGTGGTAGAGGGTGGTGAGGAAGACGATCAGCAGCAGGATCGCCACCGGCCAGTAGGCGGCGTTGACCAGGGTCGCGACGTCGGGCACCGCGTTCTGCACCAACCCCGGCCCGGCCATCAGCAGCGGCAGCACCAGCGAGCCGATCACCAGGGCGCCGAGGTAGAGGCCGAGCGACATCAGCCGGGTCTTGACGATGCCGCGCTTGCCGTCCAGCCCGTACATCACGGTGATGGTGTCGATGAAGATGTAGAGCGCCCGGGAGCCGGACCACAGCGAGAGCAGGAAGCCGAGCGAGACCAGGTCGGGCCTGGTGTGGTTGAAGACGTCGTCCAGCAGCGGTTTCACGACCTGCTGGATCGACGAGTCGGAGAGCACCGTCCCGGCAGCCGAGACGATGTCCGACTTCAGCTTGTCGATCGTCCCGGCGCCGAGGACGTCGTCCAGGTAGCCGAGGGTGCCGGCCAGGCAGAGCAGCAGCGGCGGGATGGACAGCAGCGTGAAGAACGCCGCCTCCGCGGCGAGGCCGGTGACCCGGTACTCGACGCAGGTGTTGGTGGTGTCCTTGACCAGGCCCCAGGCCGTACTGCGCCAGGTGACCTGCTTGGCCGCCCGCCGGGAGCCCCTGCCCCGACGACGGGAGGGCCGCTCGGGGTCCGGTCTCGTCGTTTCGCCTGCCTCTTGCACAGGGCTAACGGTATCGGGCCGGGGCCGGTCCGCTGATCTCCGTGTCATACCGTGGCCGCGGGGGGCGGATCCGGCGAGCGGCGGGAACGTCACAACGTCTCGCCATCCGAAACCTTTGCGTCCAGAATACGGACGTTAGTGGACCGCACGTCGTGCGCCGTGCGAATCTCTTGCCATGCCTAGCGCCGGAACCACCCTGGTAGGTCGACTCCACGTCGATCTCCTCCGCGTGTCCAGCGCCATCTGTCCGGTGATCTGAGCCCCACCCCGCCGCCACCCACCGCACCCGGCGCCACCACTCCGCCATCCCCGTCGAAGCGGATGCGCAGGCGCCCGCCCGGCCCCGGTCACTGCTCTCCCGGCCCTGATAAACCAGCAGGTCAGGCAGCACCGTTCCGCCGAGCACGCCCAGCGACCCACCCGGCGTCAGAGCCACCTGCCCCGAAGGACTTCACCATGGCCACCACTCCCGAGACCGCCGAGCCCACGGCCGACCGCGCCGCCGCGCGCCGCCCCGCCGCGGCTCGCAAGGTGACCCGCCACCGGGGCGAGGGGCAGTGGGGCATGGGGCACTTCACTCCGCTGAACGCCAACGAGCAGTTCAAGAAGGACGACGACGGTCTCAATGTGCGGACACGTATTGAGACGATCTACGCGCACCGCGGCTTCGACTCGATCGACCCGGCCGACCTGCGCGGCCGGATGCGCTGGTGGGGCCTGTACACCCAGCGCAAGGAGGGCATCGACGGCGGCAAGACCGCGATCCTGGACCCGCACGAGCTGGACGCCGAGTACTTCATGCTCCGGGTCCGCATCGACGGCGGCCGCCTGACCGTCGCCCAGCTCAGGGCGATCGCCGAGGTCTCCGAGCAGTACGGCCGCAACACCGCCGACCTGACCGACCGCCAGAACGTCCAGTACCACTGGATCCGGATCGAGGACGTCCCGGCGATCTGGCAGAAGCTGGAGGCCGTCGGCCTCTCCACCACCGAGGCCTGCGGCGACACCCCGCGCGTCATCCTCGGCTCCCCGGTGGCCGGCATCGCCGAGGACGAGATCATCGACGGCACCCCCGCCATCGACGAGATCCAGCGCCGCTTCATCGGCAACAAGGACTTCTCCAACCTGCCGCGCAAGTTCAAGTCCGCCGTCTCCGGCTCCCCGCTGCTGGACGTCGCGCACGAGATCAACGACGTCGCCTTCGTCGGCGTGGTCCACCCCGAGCACGGCCCCGGCTTCGACCTCTGGGTCGGCGGCGGCCTCTCCACCAACCCGAAGCTCGGCGTCCGGCTGGGCGCCTGGGTCCCGCTGGACGAGGTCGCGGACGTCTACGGAGGCGTCATCGGCATCTTCCGGGACTACGGCTACCGCCGGCTGCGCAACCGCGCCCGGCTGAAGTTCCTGGTCGCCGACTGGGGCGTGGAGAAGTTCCGCCAGGTGCTGGAGGACGAGTACCTCAAGTACCGGCTGATCGACGGCCCGGCGCCGCAGGAGCCCAGCGGCCGCTGGCGCGACCACGTCGGCGTGCACCGGCAGAAGGACGGCCGTTACTACGTCGGCTTCGCGCCGCGGGTCGGCCGGGTCGACGGCAGGCTGCTCGGGCAGATCGCCGACCTCGCCGCCGCCCACGGCAGCGACCGGCTGCGCACCACCGCCGAGCAGAAGATGCTCGTCCTCGACATCGCCGAGGACCGGGTCGAGTCCCTGGTGGCCGGCCTGGAGGCGCTCGACCTGCGGGTCACGCCGTCCCCGTTCCGCCGCGGCACCATGGCCTGCACCGGCATCGAGTACTGCAAGCTCGCCATCGTCGAGACCAAGGAGCGCGGCCGCACGCTCATCGACGAGCTGGAGAAGCGCCTCCCCGACTTCGAGGAGCCGCTGACCATCAACATCAACGGCTGCCCGAACGCCTGCGCCCGCATCCAGGTCGCCGACATCGGCCTCAAGGGCCAGCTGGTGACGGACGATCAGGGCCACCAGGTCGAGGGCTACCAGGTCCACCTGGGCGGCGCGCTCGGGCTGGAGGCCGGCTTCGGCCGCAAGGTCCGCGGCCTCAAGGTCACCAAGGAGGGCCTGCCCGACTACGTCGAGCGCGTCCTGACCCGGTACCAGGCCGACCGCGCCGAGGGCGAGCGCTTCGCCCAGTGGACGGCCCGGGCCACCGAGGAGCAGCTGTCGTGAGCGAGCGAGCGGCACCGTTCTTCTGCCCGTACTGCGGCGACGAGGACCTGCGCCCGTCCGAGGCCGGTCACGGCGCCTGGGAGTGCCACGGCTGCCGCCGCGCCTTCCAGTTGAAGTTCCTCGGCCTGCTCGCACCGACAGCGACGGGGAGTCCGACCAGCGGGGGGAACACAGCATGACCGGCACGACGACTGACCACGAGCAGCTGGCGCTGAAGGCCGGCCGCGAACTCGAGGAGGCGACCCCGCAGGAGATCCTGCAGTGGGCCGCCGACACGTTCGGGAAGCGGTTCTGCGTCACCTCCTCCATGGAGGACGCGGTCGTCGCGCACCTGGCCTCCTCCGTCCTCCCCGGCGTGGACGTGGTGTTCCTGGACACCGGCTACCACTTCCCGGAGACCATCGGGACCCGCGACGCGGTGGCCGCGGTGATGCCGGTCAACGTCATCACCCTCACGCCGCTGCAGACCGTGGCCGAGCAGGACGCCCAGTACGGGGCCCGCCTGCACGACCGCGACCCGGACCTGTGCTGCTCGCTGCGCAAGGTCGAGCCGCTCAACCGCGGCCTCGGCGCGTACGACGCCTGGGCCACCGGGCTGCGCCGCGACGAGTCGCCCACCCGGGCGAACACCCCGGTGGTCGCCTGGGACCCCAAGCGCCGCAAGGTCAAGCTCGCCCCGATCGCCCGCTGGACGCAGGAGGACGTGGACGCCTACGTCCATGCCAACGGCGTGCTGCTCAACCCGCTGCTGTGGGAGGGGTACACGTCGGTCGGCTGCTCCCCGCTCTCCTGCACCCGCAAGCCCGCCGAGGGCGAGGACGCCCGGGCCGGCCGCTGGTCCGGCTCCGGCAAGACCGAGTGCGGCATCCACCTCTGACCCGCCCCGACCACCCTTCCGATCTCCAGGAG
>NZ_JBEYVJ010000357.1:0-6859 GCF_040643935.1 Kitasatospora sp. NPDC047058
GGAGGAACGTTCCTCCAGGGCCGCCGCAGCGGCGCCGGGACGAGGCCGCTCCGGCGCCGGACGCACCTGACGACCCGCCCGGGCATATTCCCGGACCCGGTCTGACCAGTCCGACAACACTCCCGGTTGCGAGGTCCGTCGTACCCTTGGTGGGTGACCGACGCCGTAGCAGCCATCCCAGAAGAAGCAGCCCCGGTCCCGCTCCTCGAACCGAAGGAGGGGATCCCGCCAGTGGTGGCGGACGAGCGGGCGCTGGCCGCCGTCGTCGCCGCCTTCGCCGCGGGTTCCGGACCGGTCGCCGTCGACGCCGAGCGGGCCTCCGGCTACCGCTACGGCCAGCGGGCGTACCTCATCCAGCTGCGCCGCGCGGGCGCCGGTACCGCGCTGATCGACCCCATCGCCTGCCCCGACCTGAGTGCGCTGGGTGCCGCCCTGGCGGACACCGAGTGGGTCGTGCACGCCGCCACCCAGGACCTGCCCTGCCTGGCCGAGGTCGGGATGCGGCCGCAGCGGCTCTTCGACACCGAGCTGGCCGGGCGGATCGCCGGCTTCGCCCGGGTCGGCCTCGGACCGATGACCGAGAGCGTGCTCGGCCTGAGCCTGGCCAAGGAGCACTCGGCGGTCGACTGGTCCACCCGCCCGCTGCCCGAGCCGTGGCTTCGCTACGCCGCTCTGGACGTCGAGGTGCTGGTCGAGCTGCGCGACGCACTCGAACAGGAGCTGGACGCCCAGGGCAAGCTCGACTGGGCGCTGGAGGAGTTCGCCGCGATCGCCTCGGCACCCCGCCCGGCGCCGCGCACCGACCCCTGGCGCCGCACCTCGCAGCTGCACAAGGTCCGCCGGCGCCGCCAGCTGGCCGTGGTGCGCGAGCTCTGGCTGGCCCGCGACCGGATGGCCCAGGAGCGGGACGTCTCCCCGGGCCGGGTGCTCTCGGACGCCGCGATCGTCAACGCCGCGCTGGCCATGCCGCTCAACGTCGCCGCGCTCCAGACCGTCCAGGGCTTCGGGCCGCGGGTGCACCGCCGGCAGCTGGAGCAGTGGCTGGCCGCCGTGCAGCGCGGCCGGGAGGTCCCGGAGAACCAGCTGCCGCCGGCCTCCGCGCCGCACGACGGCCCGCCGCCGCCGCGCGCCTGGGCCGAGAAGGACCCGGTCGCGGCCGCCCGGCTGTCCGGGGCGCGGGCCGCGGTGAGCGAACTCGCCGAGACCCACAACCTGCCGGCCGAGAACCTGATCACCCCGGACCTGGTCCGCCGGGTGTCCTGGGAGCCGCCGGCCGACGCGAGCGCCGAGAACGTGGCCGCCGCGCTGCGCCGGCTCGGCGCCCGGTCGTGGCAGGTCGCCCTGGTCGCGCCGGTGGTCGCCGCCGCCTTCGCCAAGGCGGTCACCGAGCAGACCGGCTGAACGACCGACCGGCTGACCGGCTGACCGGCCGGACACGCACGACCGAAGGGGACGCTGCCGAAGGGCGGCGTCCCCTTCGGCGTCCCTCCGCCGTCCCCGCGCACGGCCCGCGCACCCCGCCGCCCACCCTGCCGCCCACCTGCGGACCGGCCACCGCCCGCCCGCGGCCCACCTGTACGGGGGACGTGGCGCGGGACACACGAGGAGATGCCCCCGTCGGGCCTGGGCAGGTTGGTTACCGACGGGTAGCATGGCGGTGAAGCGGCGCCGCTCACGTCCATTCCGTGACGGACGGCGGCAGCCTGCCCACCTCAACCTGTTGGTCCCTGGGAGGAGAGCCCCCGTGCCTCGTACCGCGAGGGACGTCGTCTTCGTCGATGGCGTCCGCACCCCGTTCGGCAAGGCCGGCCCGAAGGGCATCTACCACGAGACGCGCGCCGACGACCTCGTCGTCAAGTGCATCCGGGAGCTCGTGCGCCGTAACCCGAACCTGCCCGTCGAGCGGATCGACGAGGTCGCCGTCGCGGCCACCACGCAGATCGGCGACCAGGGTCTGACCATCGGCCGCACCGCGGCCCTGCTGGCCGGCCTGCCGAAGTCCGTCCCCGGCTACGCCATCGACCGCATGTGCGCCGGCGCCCTGACCGCCGTGACCACCACCGCCGGCGGCATCGCCTTCGGCGCGTACGACGTGGTCGTGGCCGGCGGCGTCGAGCACATGGGCCGCCACCCGATGGGCGAGGGCGTCGACCCGAACCCGCGCTTCGTTTCCGAGAAGCTCGTCGACGAGTCCGCCCTGTTCATGGGCATGACCGCGGAGAACCTGCACGACCGGTTCCCGCACATCACCAAGGAGCGCTGCGACGCCTACGCCGTGCGCTCCCAGGAGAAGGCCGCCAAGGCGTACGCCAACGGCGACATCCAGCCCGACCTGGTGCCGATCTCGATCCGCAACACCAACCCCGAGGTCGGCGAGACCGGCTGGGGCCTGGCCACCGTGGACGAGCCGCTGCGCCCGGGCACCACGATGGAGTCGCTGGCCAACCTGAAGACCCCGTTCCGCCCGCACGGCAACATCACCGCGGGCAACTCGGCCGGTCTGAACGACGGTGCCACCGCCTCGCTGCTGGCCGCCGAGGACGTCGCCGAGGAGCTCGGCCTCCCGGTCAAGATGCGCCTGGTCTCGTACGCCTTCGCCGGCGTCGAGCCCGAGGTCATGGGCATCGGCCCGGTGCCGGCCACCGAGAAGGCCCTGGCCAAGGCCGGTCTGACCATCGACGACATCCAGGCCTTCGAGGTCAACGAGGCCTTCGCCGTCCAGGTGCTGGCCTTCCTGGACCACTACGGCATCGCGGACGACGACGAGCGGGTCAACCCGTTCGGCGGCGCGATCGCCTTCGGCCACCCGCTGGCCTCCTCCGGCGTGCGCCTGATGAACCAGCTGGCCCGCCGCTTCGAGCAGCGCCCGGACGTCCGCTACGGCCTCACCACGATGTGCATCGGCTTCGGCATGGGCGGCACCATCATCTGGGAGAACCCGCACTTCGAGGGTGGTAAGTGAGCATGAGCACCACGACTGAGCTGCTGACCCGCGGCGCCGAGCTCTTCCCCGGCGAGGTCGTCACCACGGCCCACGTCCGCCACCTGGACCTGCCGCTGCAGGCCGGCAAGCTGGCCCTGATCACCCTGGACAACGGCTTCGACCACACCAAGCCGACCACCTTCGGCCCCGGCTCGCTGCTGAAGCTGTCCGAGGCGCTGGACCAGGTCGAGGCCGAGGCCGCCGAGGGCAAGATCGTCGCTGCCGCGATCACCGGCAAGCCGTTCATCTTCGCGGTCGGTGCCGACCTCAAGGGCGTCGAGCTGCTCCAGGAGCACGCGGACGCGCTGGCCATCGGCAAGGGCGGCCACGAGGTCTTCAAGCGGATCGCCGCGCTGTCCGTCCCGACCTTCGCGTTCTACAACGGCGCGGCGATGGGCGGCGGCGTCGAGGTCGGCCTGCACTGCGACTACCGCACGGTGTCGGCGGGCGTCCCGGCGTTCTCGCTGCCCGAGGTCTTCCTGGGCCTCGTCCCCGGCTGGGGCGGCTGCAGCATCCTGCCGAACCTGATCGGTCCGGCGAAGGCCGTCAAGGTCATCATCGAGAACTCGATGGCGCAGAACAAGCAGCTCAAGGGCAAGGAGGTGTTCGAGCTCGGCATCGCGGACGCGATCTTCGAGCCGGCCGACTTCCTGGAGCAGTCGCTGATCTGGGCGGCCAAGGTCGTCAAGGGCGACGTGGTCGTCGAGCGCGAGGAGATCGACCGCGGCAAGGCCTGGGACGACGCCGTCGCCTGGGGCCGTCTGGTCGCCGACGGCAAGGTGCACGGGGCCGCCCCGGCCGCCTACCGCGCGCTGGACATCATCGCCCAGGTCAAGGACCAGGACCTGCAGGCGGGCTTCGACGCCGAGGACGCGGCGCTGGCCGACCTCATCATGGGCGGCGAGCTGCGCAGCGGCATCTACGCCTTCAATCTGGTGCAGCGCCGTGCCAAGCGGCCGTTCGGTGCGCCGGACAAGTCGCTGGCCCGCCCGGTCAGCAAGGTCGGCGTCGTCGGCGCCGGCCTGATGGCCTCCCAGCTGGCGCTGCTGTTCGCCCGCCGGCTGGAGGTGCCGGTGGTCCTCACCGACATCGACCAGGAGCGCATCGACAAGGGCGTCGGCTACGTCCACGCCGAGATCGACAAGCTGCTCGCCAAGGGCCGGATCGGCAACGACAAGGCCAACCGCCTCAAGGGCCTGGTCACCGGCTCGCTGGACAAGGCGGCCGGCTTCGCGGACGCGGACTTCGTGATCGAGGCCGTGTTCGAGGAGATGGGCGTCAAGCAGACCGTCTTCGCCGACCTGGAGAACGTGGTCTCGCCGACCTGTGTGCTGGCGACCAACACCTCCTCGCTGTCGGTCACCGAGATGGCCTCGAAGCTGAAGCACCCCGAGCGGGTCGTCGGCTTCCACTTCTTCAACCCGGTCGCGATCCTGCCGCTGCTGGAGATCGTCCGCGGCGAGCAGACCGACGACGCCTCGCTGGCCACCGCCTTCGGCGTCTCGAAGAAGCTGAAGAAGACCGCGGTGCTCTGCAAGGACGCCCCGGCGTTCGTGGTGAACCGGATCCTGACCCGCTTCATGGGCGAGATCCAGAGCATCATCGACGAGGGCACCCCGATCGCCACGGTCGAGAAGGGCGTCGAGCCGCTCGGCCTGCCGATGTCCCCGATCGTGCTGCTGGAGCTGGTCGGCCCGGCCATCGCCCTGCACGTCTCGGAGACCCTGCACGGCGCCTTCCCGGAGCGGTTCGCCGTCTCCGAGAACCTCGGCAAGGTGGTCAAGGCCGGCAAGCGCGGCTTCTACACCTGGGTGGACGGCAAGCAGGTCCTCGACCCCGAGGTGCTGGAGCTGCTCTCCTTCGGCGACACCGTGCTCACCGAGGAGCAGGTCCTCGACCGCGCCCTGGTGGCCGTCGCGCAGGAGATCGGCCTGATGCTGGAGGAGGGTGTCGTCGGCGAGGCCCAGGACATCGACCTCTGCATGATCACCGGCGCCGGCTGGCCCTTCCACCTGGGCGGGATCACCCCGTACCTGGACCGTGAGGGCGTCTCGGAGCGGGTGAACGGCAAGCGGTTCCTCGCCCCGGGTGTGGCCTCGGTGCCCGCCTAACAGCGACGCGGAGAGCCCCGGTGACCTGGAGGTCACCGGGGCTCTTCCGTGTTCCCGGGGGGCCGCACAGGGCTCCCGGGGGGACGGGGTCCGTGGCGGGGCGCCGGGCTCCGTGGCGGGGCCGGGTTCCCGCGGCCGGGCCGGGGCGGGTCAGCGCTTGAGGCGGTAGACCACGGTGTCGGCGAAGACGCCCACCATCTCGTAGTGGGTGTCGAGCAGGTTCTCGATCCGCGGGATCTGGGTCGGCTGGTAGGGCGCCAGGCCGGAGTCGTCCACGACCACCTCGGGGAGGCCGTTGTCGACCAGCTCCTTGTCGAAGGTCCGCCACGCGTTGCTGACGCTGAACTGCTCGCCGACGTTGGGGCTGCCGTCCTTGCCGCCGCTGTAGTTGGTCAGGAAGCCGGCCGTCAGGTAGCGGGTGGCCGGCTTGCGGTCGGCCAGCCAGTACAGCTCCGGGTGCATGCCCCAGACCAGCACGGTGTCCTTCGGCGTGGTCTGCGCGGCGACGGCGGTGGCCACTTCGGTGGTCTGGTTCAGCCGCTCGCCGGGCCAGGCCAGGGCCAGCCCCCAGAACGCCGTGGCGGCGACCGTGGAGTACACCAGGACGGGCTTCCAGCGGACCGCCGAGGTGGCGACCGCGCCGGTGCCCAGCAGCACCAGCGGGGGCATCAGCTGCAGGTAGTAGTGGCCGAAGAAGTGGAAGCCCACGCTGACCGCGATCACCGAGGAGAGCAGCCAGACCCAGAGGTCGGTGGTGGAGCCGTGCTCCTCCCCGGCGACCGGCAGCGGGCGGTGGCGGTGCTTCAACCAGAGCCGGCGGCCGACCGGCAGCAGGAAGCCCAGGCCGGCCGCGGCCAGGATCGCCGAGTTGCCGAGCGCCCGGCCGGTCATCTGCAGCCAGGCGCCGCCGAACGTGGCGTAGTCGCCGCTGCCGGTGACCACCCAGAACAGGAAGCCCTTCGGCTTGGTGAGGATCACCGCCACCAGCGCTATCGGCAGCGTGAAGCCGAAGCCGATCTTGAACAGGGCGGGCGGCCAGCGGACCCCGCGCCGCCGGGCGTCCTGGAAGAGCATCCAGAGCACCGGCAGCAGCACCGCGCCGCCGGTCTGCTTGGTCAGCGAGCAGAGCGCCACCGCGATGCCGGCGGCCAGCCAGCGGCGCCGCTCGGCGTACCGGAAGGCCGCCACCATGGCGGGCAGCATGAACACCTCGAAGGTGGCCGCCTGGGTGTCCTCCGGGGAGAGCCCGATGGAGACCAGCAGGTAGAGCAGGCCCGCCCCGGCACCCGCCCGGTTGCCCCAGCGGCCGCGGGCGATGGACGCCAGCAGGATCGCGGTGACCAGGTGGGCGCCGACGGCCAGGGTGCGCAGCGGCCAGAGCGAGGCGGAGCCGAAGACCGCGAAGCAGGCCTGGTAGAGCCAGGGCAGCAGCGGCGGCTTGCGGTCGACCACGGTGTCGTAGAGCACGCCCCCGTCGGCCAGCATCCGGGCCTGGGTGGCGAGGAATCCCTCGTCGGGGCTCCAGACCGGCCGGATGAAGGAGGGGATGTGGGTGACCAGCGCGACCAGGGCCAGCACCGGCACCAGCCTCGTCCAGTACCCCGTCGTCAGCTGGGTACGGACGCGTTCGGGCAGGCGCTCGGCGAGCCCGGCGAGGCGGGGGCGGGTGGGGGTCGGCACGGATGACAACCTACCGGGCGGGACCGGCGCGGGACGAGTAGCCGCGCAGGGCGGCGGCAGTGAGGGCCGGCCGGTCCGGGGGCGA
>NZ_JBEYVJ010000358.1:0-6782 GCF_040643935.1 Kitasatospora sp. NPDC047058
GTACGGCCTGGCCGGCCGCCCGGAGGCGGCGGGCGACCCGGACGGCGTCGGGCCGGTCACGCTGGCCACCGGCCGGGACACCACGCGCTACCTGCGCGGGCTGCTGGCCGACTGGAACGCCGAGCACCCGGAGCAGCCCGCCGAGCTGGTCGAGCTGCCCGAGGCGGCGGACGAGGTGCACGCCCAGCTCGCCGGGGAGCTGGCGGCCGGCGGCAGCCGGTTCGACGTGCTCAACCTCGACGTGGTGTGGACGGCCGAGTTCGCGGCCCGGCGCTGGACCGTGCCGCTGGACGGGTCGGACTTCGCGCTGGACAGCTTCCTGCCGCCGGTGGTCCGGACCGGCCGCTACGACGGAGCGCTGTACGCGGTGCCGTTCGTCGCCAACGCCGCCCTGCTGTACTACCGCAGTGACGTGCTGGCCGCCGCCGGCGAGCAGCCGCCCGCCACCTGGGACGACCTGGTGCGGCAGGCGAGGACACTGGCCCCCGCGCACGGTCTGTCCGGGTACGCGGGCCAGCTGAGCCCGTACGAGGGGCTCGCCGTCAACGCGCTGGAGGCCGTCCGCTCGGCCGGCGGTGACCTGCTGGCCGGTGACGGGTCGGTGGTGGTCGACAGCCCGCAGGCCCGCGCCGGGCTGGAGTTCCTTGCCGGGGGCGTGCGCGAAGGCTGGATCGCGGCGGAGGTGCTCGGCTACCGCGAGGAGGAGTCCCGCGAGGCGTTCGGCCGGGGCGGCCTGCTCTTCCTGCGGAACTGGCCGTACGTCTACCACGCGGTCGGCGCGGCCGGTTCGCCGGTGGCGGGACGGTTCGGCGTGGTGCCGCTGCCCGGCCCGCACGGGCCCGGCAGCGGTGTGCTGGGCGGCTCGGGGCTGGCGGTCAGCCGGTTCTCCCGGCGCCAGCGCACGGCGCGGGCGCTGATCGCCTACCTGACGAGCCGTCGGGCGCAGTACCGCGTGCTGACCGACGGCGGGCTGCCGCCGGTCTGGGCGGACCTCTACGCGGATCCGGACCTGGTCGCCCGGTTCCCGTACCTGCCGGTGCTGCGCACGGCGATCCTGGCGGCCGGGGCGCGTCCCGGCGTGCCGCAGTACCAGCAGCTGAGCCTCGCGTTCAGCGAGACGGCGTTCGAGGTCGTGTCGGGCCGGCGGACCGCCGAGGCGGCGCTGCCCCGCCTGGCCGCGGACCTGCGCGCCATCGTCGGCTGAGCCGACGTCTGCGGGGAGCTTCGTGCGGGCGCTTCGCCCCCGTCCGGCCGGCCCTACCCGCCGGTACCTAACATGTATCTATTCCTGAGCGGGTACGTCATCCCGTAACTCCTGGGAAACCTCACCAAACAAGGGCTTAACAGCGGACGTCTCCGCCTGCTATACCTAACGCGAATGCATAACCGTTGGAGTAGCGAGATGCCCAACCCCACCCTCCCCGACGGCGACGCGGTCACCCTGCCGCGCGCTCGTCGGCACGCCCCCACCACCCCCGCCGCCCGTGCCTGGTGGCGCGACGCCGTGATCTACCAGATCTACGTGCGCAGCTTCCGCGACACCGACGGCGACGGCGTCGGCGACCTCGCCGGCGTCCGGGAACAGCTGCACCACGTGCGGCAGCTGGGCGCCGACGGCGTCTGGCTCAACCCGTTCTACGTCTCCCCGCAGCACGACCACGGCTACGACATCGCCGACCACTGCGCCGTCGACCCGGCCTACGGGGACCTCGCCGAGTTCGACCGCCTGGTGGCGGACTGCCGGCTGCTCGGCCTCAAGCTGGTCCTGGACGTCGTCCCCAACCACTGCTCCAGCGAGCACCCGTGGTTCCTGAAGGCGCTGGCCAACGGACCCGGCAGCCCCGAGCGGGCGCGGTTCCACTTCGCCGACGGGCGCGGCGAGGGAGGGGAGCTGCCGCCCAACAACTGGCGGGCGATGTTCGGCGGCCCGGCCTGGTCCCGGGTCACCGAGGCCGACGGCCGGCCCGGCCAGTGGTACCTCCACCTGTTCACCCCGGAGCAGCCGGACTTCAACTGGCGCAGCCCCGACGTCGCCGCCCACTTCGAGGAGGTGCTGCGGTTCTGGCTGGACCGCGGCGTCGACGGCTTCCGGATCGACGTGGCGGCCGGGCTGTACAAGCACCCCGAGCTGCCCGACTCGCCCGACCCGGAGGCGGACGAGCGCACCCGCGACTCCGTCAACCCGCTGGCCTGGAACCAGCCGGAGGTGCACGGGGTCTGGCGCCGGTGGCGCGCGATCTGTGAGGAGTACACGGCCCGCGACGGCCGCCAGCGGCTGCTGGTCGGCGAGGCCTCGGTGCCCACGCCGGCGGAGCAGGCGCTGTACGTGCGCCCCGACGAACTGCACCAGGCCTTCTTCTTCCACCTGCTGCACGCGCCGTGGGACCTCGCGCACTTCCACCGGGTCATCGACGACGCCGTGCGGGACATCGCCGCCACCGGTTCCACGGTCACCTGGGTGCTCAACAACCACGATCAGGTCCGCACGGTGAGCCGGTTCGCGGGGGAGGATCCGGCCTCCGGACCCGCCCGGGCCACGGCGGCCGCCCTGCTGATGCTGGCCCTGCCCGGCGCCGCCTACGTCTACCAGGGCGAGGAACTCGGCCTGCCCGAAGTCCTCGACCTGCCCGACGAGTCGATCACCGACCCGATCTTCCGCCGCACCGGCTCCCGGACCGGCATCCGCGACGGCTGCCGGATACCGCTGCCCTGGTCGGGCGACACGGCCCCGTTCGGGTTCAGTCCGCCGGACGGCCCCGCCGCCCCCTGGCTGCCGCAGCCGGCCTCCTTCGCCGCGCACACGGCCGAGCGGCAGCGGGCCGACGCCGGATCCGTCTACCACCTGTACCGCACCGCCCTGCAGCTGCGCCGTGAACTCCCGCAGCTCGGCGAAGGCACGCTGCGGTGGCTGGAGACCCCGCCCGGCGTCCTCGCGTTCGTCCGCGGCGAGGGCCTGGTGTGCGCCGTCAACTTCGGCGACACCCCCGCGCCGGCCCCGGTCACCGGTCCGCCGCTGCTGGCCAGCGGCCCGTGCGGTGACGGCGTCCTGCCGCCCGCCACCACGGCCTGGTGGATCAACTCCACCTCCACACAGCCACTCTGACGACAAGTCACTGCCTCGTGAACCCCACCCACCCCACGAAGGAAGACCCGACGATGAGACTCCGCCGCATCCTCCCCGCCCTCGCCGCCTCCGTCGTGCTGGCCGCCACCGCGACCGCCTGCGGCAGTGGCGGCGGCAGCACCGCCACCGACTCGGCCACCCAGGAACTCAAGGGCCAGACCCTGACCGTCGCCGCCGTGTGGAGCGGCACCGAGCAGGAGAACTTCAAGAAGGTGCTGGACGCCTTCACCGCGAAGACCGGTGCCACCGTCAGCTACACCTCCACCGGTGACAACCTCTCCACCGTGGTCGGCAGCAAGATCGAGGGCGGTGACCCGATGGACGTGGTCATGGTCGCCCAGCCCGGCGTCATCAAGCAGTTCGCCGACAAGGGCTGGCTGGCGCCGCTCGCGCCCGCCGTCACCGAGGCGGCGAAGAAGAACTACGCCGGCATCTGGTCCAGCCTCGGCACCGTCAACGGCACCCAGTACGGCCTCTACTTCAAGGCCGCCGACAAGTCGACCGTCTGGTACAGCCCCGCCGCGTTCCAGAGCGCCGGCGTCCAGCCCCCGGCCGACTTCGAGGGCCTGCTGAAGGCCGGCCGGACGCTCTCCGACTCCGGCACCCCGGCCTTCTCGGTCGCCGGCCAGGCCGGCTGGCCGCTGACCGACTGGTTCGAGAACGTCTACCTCTCCCAGGCCGGACCGGAGCTCTACGACAAGCTCACCCGGCACGAGATCCCGTGGACCGACCCGTCGGTTTTCAAGGCCCTGACCACCCTCGGCAAGGTCTTCGGCGACAGGCAACTCGTCGCGGGCGGCGGGCAGGGCGCCCTGCAGACCGACTTCCCCACCTCCGTCCAGCAGGTCTTCGGGGCGCAGCCCAAGGCCGCCATGACCTTCGAGGGCGACTTCGTCGGCGGCGTCATCGCCTCCGAGCTGAAGAAGCAGGTCGGCACCGACGCCAAGGTGTTCCCGTTCCCCGCGGTGGACGGCGGCAAGGCCCCGGTGGTCGGCGCCGGCGACGCGGCGGTCGTCCTCAAGGGCGCCAAGCACACCGAGGCCGCCCAGAAGTTCGTCGAGTACCTGGCCGGCCCCGAGGCCGCGGCCGTCTGGGGCCGGGCCGGCGGCTTCATCTCGCCCAACAAGGCGGTGGACCCCGCCGTCTACCCCGACGACACCACCCGGCAGTTCGCCAAGTCGGTGATCGACGCCGGCGACGCGTTCCGCTTCGACATGTCGGACCAGACGCCCGCGGCGTTCGGCGGCACCGCCGGCCAGGGCGAGTGGAAGGACCTCCAGGACTTCCTCGCCAACCCCTCCGACGTCCAGGGCGCCGCGGCCAGGCTCGAAGCCGACGCGGCCAAGGCCTACAAGGGCTGATCCGCCATGTCTCTGCGCCCACCCCGCAGGGACCGGGCCTCCGGTGGCGCCGTCCGGCGCCACCGGGGCCTCGCCCTGCTCTTCGTCCTGCCCACCCTGCTGCTGCTCGGCGCCCTCGTCGTGTACCCGATCGGCTTCTCGGTGGCCCGCAGCCTCTTCGACGCCTCCGGCCACCGCTTCGTCGGGCTCGACAACTACGGCACCGCCTTCACCGACCACGCCACCCTCACCGCCGTGCGCAACAACGCGATCTGGGTCGCCGTCGCCCCGGCCCTGGTGACCGCGGTCGGCCTGGTGTTCGCGGTGCTGACCGAGAAGATCCGCTGGGCCACCGCGTTCAAGCTGCTCGTCTTCATGCCGATGGCGATCTCCTTCCTCGCCGCCGGGATCATCTTCCGCACCGTGTACGACGCGGACCCGCAGCGCGGCGTGCTCAACGCCGCCGCGGTCGCCGTCCACGACACCTTCGACGACCAGGCGACCTACCCGGGCGCCCGGCCGCGCGCCGGCGTCGGCCTCGACCAGGCGCAGGGCGGCGACGTCAGCGCGCCGGCCGCCACCCGCGTTGTGCTGCTGCCGATGGTCGGGGTGCAGCCCGGCGCGCTCCCGGCCACCGCCCGGACGGCCCGGGAGCCGGCCGGCGGGGACGGGGTCAGCGGCACGGTGTTCCTGGACTTCGTCCCGGGCGGCGGCGGCCGCCCCGGACAGCTGGACGCCGGCAAGAAGGGCCTGCCCGGCATCGAGGTCCGGCTCCGGGACGACGGCCGGACGATCGCCACCACGACCACGGCCGACGACGGCACCTTCCGGTTCGCGGCGGCTCCGTCCGCCACCACCTCGGTCGTCCTGCCGGCCGCCGACTTCGCCGCCCCCTACCGCGGTGTCGACTGGCTCGGCCCGGCCTTCGTCACCCCCGCCATCATCGGCGCCTACACCTGGATCTGGGCCGGCTTCGCCATGGTCGTCATCGCCGGCGGACTGGCCAACCTGCCACGCGAGACCATCGAGGCGGCCCGGCTCGACGGCGCCGGCGAGTGGCAGATCTTCCGCCGCATCACCGTGCCCCAACTCGCCCCGGTCCTCGGCGTCGTGTTCATCACCATGGTCATCAACGTGATGAAGATCTTCGACCTGGTGTACATCATCGCGCCCGGGCCGGTGCAGCAGGACGCGAGCGTGCTCGCGCTCCGGCTCTACCTGGTCTCCTTCGGCGGCGGCAATGACCAGGGCCTCGGCAGCGCGCTGAGCGTCCTGCTGCTGCTCCTGGTCGTCCCGGTGATGCTGCTCAACGTTCGACGCTTCCGAGGGAGCCGCGCATGACCACCACCCAGGCGGCCCCGGCCGCCGCCCCCACCACCACCGCGCCGCGGCCCGCCGGCCGGCCCGGCCTGCCGCTGACGGCCCGGCTCGCCGCCCTCACCCGGAGCGGCCTCGTCCAGACCGTGCTGATCGTGGCGGCCGTCGCCTGGCTGGTGCCCACCGTCGGCCTGCTGGTCTCCTCGCTGCGGCCCAAGCAGCTCGCCGCCACCGGCGGCTGGTGGACGGCGCTGACCGAACCCGCGCAGCTCACCCTGCAGAACTACACCGCCTTGCTCGGCGGCGGCGACGTGCCCAAGGCGCTGTGGAACACCGTGCTCATCAGCGTCCCGGCGACCCTGCTGACCGTGGCGCTCGCCGCGGGCGCCGGCTACGCCTTCGCCTGGATGCGCTTCCCCGGCCGGGACGCCGTCTTCCTCGGTGTGGTCGGCCTGCTGGTCGTGCCCGTCCAGGTCGGCCTCATCCCGGTTGCCAAACTGGAGGGCGCCGTCGGGCTGTTCGGCACCATCCCCGGCGTGGTGCTGTTCCACGTCGGCTACGGGCTGCCGTTCGCGGTGTTCCTGATGCGCAACCACTTCCTGGAGATCCCCGCGGAACTCCTGGAGGCGGCCCGGGTGGACGGCTGCGGGGAGTGGCGGATCTTCCGTACGCTCGCCCTGCCGCTCGCCGCGCCGGCCGTCGCCTCGCTGTGCATCTTCCAGTTCCTCTGGGTCTGGAACGACATGCTGGTCGCGCTGATCTTCGCCGGCAACGACTCGCAGCCGCTGACCGTCTACCTGCAGTCCCAGATGCGGCAGTTCGGCAGCAACATGGACATCCTCGCGCCCGGCGCGTTCCTGTCCCTCGTGGTTCCCGTCGCGGTGTTCCTCTGCTTCCAGCGGTTCTTCGTCCAGGGGGCGATGGCCGGATCCGTGAAGTGACTCCCCGCCGGGGAGCGGTCCCCGCACGCGGCGGCCGGGGGGCGGGGGGGCGGCCGCCCG
>NZ_JBEYVJ010000359.1:0-6725 GCF_040643935.1 Kitasatospora sp. NPDC047058
CCGCTCTCGGCGCTGGTCCGCTCCAGCAGGGCGCGGTCGTCGGGGTGCACGAGGTCGGCTGCTGCCGCACACCGAGATCATCCGGCAGGCCAAGGACGACGCCGGCGGCGACGGGTACGACTTCACCAAGATGTTCGCCGGCGTCAAACCGCTGGTCAGCGGCGCGGACCTCGCCATCTGCCACATGGAGACCGTCTACGGCGCCGACGGCGGCCCCTTCACCGGCTACCCGGCCTTCAAGTCGCCGCCGCAGGTCGCCCGGGCCCTCAAGGACGCCGGCTACACCTCCTGCGACACGGCCTCCAACCACACCCTCGACGACGGCCCGGCCGGCATCCGGCGCACCCTCGACGCCATGGACGCGGTGGGCCTCGCGCACACCGGCTCCGCCCGCGACGCGGCCGAGGCCGGCAAGCCGGCGCTGCTCCGGGCCGGCGGCGCCACCGTGGCGCAGCTCGCCTACACCTACGGCACCAACGGCATCCCGCTGCCGAAGGACCAGCCCTGGGCCGTGAACCTCATCGACCGGGACCGCATCCTCGCCGACGCCCGCGCCGCCCGGCAGAGCGGCGCGGACCTCGTCGTGGTCAGCATCCACTGGGGCACCGAGTGGCAGGACGCCCCGAACGAGCAGCAGCTCACGCTCGCCCGCGACCTGGCCGCCGGGCAGGGCGGCGGCCGGTCCGACGTCGACCTCATCCTCGGCACGCACGCCCACATCCCGCAGGCGTACGAGAAGATCGACGACACCTGGACGGTCTACGGCCTCGGCGACCAGCTCGCCGGGCACATGTTCACCTACGACGGCGCGGAGGACCCGCGCGGCAACTGGAGCTCGATCGCCCGGTTCACCTTCGCCCCGCCGGCCGGGCCGGGGGAGCGCTGGACGGTCCGGAAGGCCGAGTTCGTCCCGCAGGTGACGGATCTCGGCCCGCCCTACCGCGTCCTCGACCTGCGGGACGCCGTCCGCCGCAACCCCGGCCGGGCGGACTACGCCCGGGCGCTGGAGCACATCCGCTCGGCCGTGCTCAGCCGCGGCGCCGCGGCGGCGGGGCTGACCATGGCCCCGTGAGAATCCCCGCCCCGTGAAAAATCTTCGCGGGGAATCGAACCGCCCGGCCGTCCTGTGCGTATCAGTGGACAGGGGGTGCCAGAAAGGTTGGAACCATGGGCATGCTGAGCAGCCTGGTTCCGGCGGTGGGCAGTCCGCGCAAGCGGACCACCTCGAAGCCGACCAGGACCTCGAAGACGACTCACCGTCGCCACCGCCGTCGTCGTCGTCATTCGGCGCACTCGCGGCACTGACGGTAGCCCGTCACTCCGTCCAGGGCCGGGCGCCACCGGTGCCCGGCCATCTCCAGGAGGCAAGGAAACGCAGCGTGTGGTCACTGCGGCGGCTGGTGGCCGTCGGTGACGGCTCGGACCGGGACGAGACGATCGTCGCGGCCGCTCCGCCGGTCGCCCTGCGCGAGGTGTTCCGGAGGTTCTGGCCGTACACCCGGGGTGGCAGGCGCTGGCTGTTCCTGCTGCTCGTGTTCGTCGTGCTGGCCCCCGTCGTCGACGCGGCCGGCATCTGGCTCTTCAAGATCGTCATCGACGACGTGCTGGTCCCCCGCAACCTCGCCCTCTTCGTACCGATCGCCCTCGCGTACGTGGGGCTGACGGTCGTCGGGGGGATCCTGGGGTTCGCCGACGAGGTCACGTCGACCTGGGTCAGCGAGCGTTTCCTCGTCACCCTCCGATCCGACCTGTTCCGGCACCTGCAGGGCCTGTCCCTCGGGTTCTTCGAGCGCCGCAGACTCGGCGACGTCCTCGCCCGGCTGACCGGCGACGTCGACGCCGTCGAGACGTTCCTGCTCTCCGGCATCGTCAACGCCATCGCGCACGTCACCCAGCTGGGTGTCTTCCTCGCCGTCCTGTTCTACCTGCGCTGGGAGCTGACGCTGGTCGCCCTGGTCGTGGCGCCGCTCTTCTGGTTCATCACGCGCCGGTTCGCCCGCCTGGTCAAGGCGGCCTCCCGGGAGCGGCGGCGGCGCAGCGGCACGATCAGCGCGGTCACGGAGGAGACGCTCGGCAACATCGCCCTCGTGCAGGCCTACAACCGGCGCGACTGGGAACAGCAGCGGTTCGAGCGGGAGAACCTCGGACGCTATCGGGCCGCCATGGCGGCGACCCGGATCCGGGCACTGTTCTCGCCGATCGTGGACCTCCTGGAGCTGTTCGGCGTCCTCGTCGTGATGGGGCTGGGCGCGTGGGAGCTGGCCCACGGGCGGCTCACCCTGGGCGGGCTGCTGGTCTTCCTGACGCTGCTGACCAGGCTGTACAGCCCGATCCGCGGCGTGTCCCGGCTCAGCAACACCTTCTTCTCGGCCTCCGCCGCAGCCGAGCGGATCATCGAACTCCTCGACCAGCGTCCCCAGGTCACCGAGGCGGCGCGCCCCGGACGGCTCGGCCGCGCGCGCGGTGACGTCGCCCTCGACGGCGTCTTCTTCCGCTACCCGCAGACGCCCCGGTGGGCGCTCTCGGACCTCTCGTTCCACGTCGACGCGGGCGAGATCGTCGCCCTGGTCGGCGCGAGCGGCGCGGGGAAGTCGACGATCGCCAAGCTGCTGCTGCGCTTCTACGACCCCGAGGTCGGGTCGGTCCGGATCGACGGGCACGACCTGCGCGAGCTGCGCCTGGCCGACCTGCGGGACAACGTCGCGGTGCTGCTCCAGGAGGCCCTGGTCATCCACGGCACCGTCCGGGAGAACATCGCCTACGGCCGGCCGGACGTCAGTGACGCGGACGTCGTGGCGGCCGCCCGGGCCGCCGACGCGCACGAGTTCATCACCCGGCTGCCGGACGGCTACGACACCGTGGTCGGCCAGCACGGCAGGCTGCTCTCCGGCGGGCAGCGCCAGCGCCTGGCGATCGCCCGCGCGATGGTGCGGGACGCCCCCGTCCTCATCCTCGACGAACCGACCACCGGCCTGGACGCCGAGTCGGGTCGGCGGATCCTCGGACCGCTGCAGCTGCTGATGACCGGCCGGACGACGATCATCATCTCCCACAACCTGCTGACCGTCCGCAACGCCGACCGGATCCTGCTGGTGCAGGACGGCCGGATCGCGGCCTGCGGCAGCCACGAAACGCTGCTCGCGCGCAGCCCCGCCTACGCGCGGCTGGACCGGATGAACGGTGTGCCGGACCATGCGCGCGACGCGCTGCCACGCGTGGGCCTCGACGGGATCACCCTCGCGGACAAGGCCGCCGCCGCCGTACGAGGGGAGGCGTGGGTATGAGCCGCGTCGAGGCGCCTGCACCGCCACCGCTGGCGGCCGGGACGTCCGTCGCGCCGGGGTACCAGGTCCTCGCGCACCTGTGCCGCACCGGCTGGCTGGACCTCTACGACGCGTGGAGCGAGGAGAGGGCCTGCCGGTGCGTGGTGAAGGTCCTGCGACCGGACCGCGGGCACGACCGGCGGCTGCGCGAGCGACTGCTGCAGGAAGGCCGCTGGCTCCAGGCGTTCACCCACCCGCACCTGGTCCGCGCCTACGAGACCGCCGAGTCGCCGGAGCCGTTCGTCGTACTGGAGACCCTCGCCGGTGAGACGCTCGCCCACGTCATCGAACGCCGCCGCCGGCACCGCCTGGCCGCCGACGACCTGGCCCAGCTCGGCCTGCACCTGTGCTCGGCCCTCCACTACCTGCACGGCCAGGGCCTGCTGCACCTCGATCTGAAGCCCTCCAACATCGTGATCGACTGCCGCCGTGCCAAGGTCCTCGACCTGAGCATCGCCCGCCCGCCGGGGCCCGGCCCCGCCGGCGTCGGCACCTTCTGCTACCTCGCCCCGGAGCAGGCCCGCGGCGGGACGCTCACCCCGGCCGCGGACGTCTGGGGCATCGGCATCACCCTGTTCGAGGCCGCCACCGGCGACGTCCCCTTCGACCCGGGCGAGAGCGTCGACGGCAGCGACGGCAGCGACGGCAGCGACGGCAGCGACAGCCCGTACGGCACGGGTGCCGGCACCGGCGCCGACGCGGACGACTGGTACCCGCAGCTGGAGGAGGCGGCACCACCGGTCGCGACCCGACGGCGCCTGCCTCCCGGTCTCGCCGCGGCGATCGACGCCTGCCTCCGGCCCGACCCGGACGCCCGGCCGACGGTCCGGGCGCTCACCGCGGCCCTCGACGCCCGGCTGCCGCGTGTGCCGGTTCGGAGGGCGTGACGGCGTGCCCGGCCACCGCGTAGCCGCAACGGTTGCTCGTGTGCGCACCCGCTGTGGCGGCCGAGGGGCGCCGGTCCCTGCCGGGCGGCACGGGGTGCCGGGTACCCGCGTCCGCGGCGAGGGACCGCAGGTGGAGCAGGGCCGGACCGGCCCGTCCGGCCTTGGTACCACGGCGGCCGGAGGGTAGGTTGGCTCGCCGGACGCGGGCACGGGACGCGCGCACGGGCGACGGGAAGTGGTGGGGCATGGCTGCGCGGGCCGTTGTGGACTGTGCGTTGTACGAGGACGGGCTGCGCCTGCCGGAGCAGGTGGAGCTGTCCGACGTGCTGCGGCGGATCGGCGAGAAGGACGGCCGGTTCGTGTGGATCGGCCTGTTCGAGCCGACCGCGGAGCAGTTCGCGGAGATCGCGGCGGCCTTCGAGCTGCACCCGCTGGCGGTGGAGGACGCGGTGCGCGCGCATCAGCGGCCGAAGCTGGAGCGCTACGGGGACACGCTGTTCCTGGTGCTGAAGACGATCACCTACGTCGACCACGAGAAGGTGACGGCGACCAGCGAGATCGTCGACACCGGGGAGATCATGGTGTTCGCCGGGCCGGGGTTCGCCATCGTGGTGCGGCACGGGAGCGCCAAGGCGTTGACCGGGGTGCGGCGCGCCCTGGAGGCCACGCCGGAGCTGCTGGCGCTGGGGCCGGCAGCGGTGCTGCACGCGGTGGCCGACCACGTGGTGGACGGCTACCTGGAGGCGGCGGACTCCTTCGAGCGGGACGTGGAGGAGCTCGAAGCCGCGGTGTTCTCGGCGGAGCGGACCGACGACTCGGCACGGATCTACCAACTCAAGCGCGAGCTGCTGGAGTTCAAGCGGGCCGTCGCGCCGCTGACCGTGCCGCTGCAGCGGCTCTCGGACGGTTCGCTGCCGCAGGTGCCGACCGAGATAGCCGCCTACCTCCGGGACGCCGCGGACCACCACACGCAGGCGAAGGAGCGGATCGTCGCCTTCGACGAGCTGATCTCCGGCATCCTGGACGCGAGCATGGCACGGCTGTCCATGCAGCAGAACACGGACATGCGCCGGATCAGTGCCTGGGCGGCGCTGGCGGCGGTGCCCACCATGGCGGCGGGCGTGTACGGCATGAACTTCGACTACATGCCGGAGCTGCACTGGAGGTTCGGCTACCCGGCGGTGCTGGCTCTCACCGTGACCGTCTGCGTGTTCATCTTCCGGGCGTTCCGGCGCAACGACTGGCTGTGACGGGTGCCGGGCCCCGCCTGGCCGAACCGGCGGATCACGGCCTGAGGCGGGTCGCGCTGCCGACCTCCGGCACCGGCGGCGCCGGCCGGCCGTGCCGCCGGTGCAGCCATACGTAGAGCAGCACGCACGGCAGGAGCAGCCCGCAGAGGGTGAGAACGAGGAACGCCGTGAAGCTGGTGATGTGGCTGACCAGCCACCCGAAGTTCTGCCCGAAGAAGCCGACCACGAAGGACAGCGGAAGGAACACCGATGCGAGGACGGTGAGCCGCTCCATGGTGGCACTCTGCCGAAGGTTGATCTTGTTCTGCTCGACGGAGATCACTGCGATGTTCGCTTCCAGCACGGTGGCCAGCAGGTCGCGTTGGGCGGCGACCTCCTCGTTGACCAGCAGCAGGTGGTCGTGGACGTCGCGGAAGTACGGCAGGAGCTCGGCGGGCGCCCTGCCGGTCTGCAGCCGTCGGGTGAGTACGGCGAGCAGCGGGTGCACCGCGCGGTAGAAGTCGGTGGCCTCACGTCGCAGGGAGTAGATCCGCTCGGTCGGGGCGACGGCCCCGGCGAACACGGTCGCCTCGATCTGCTCGATGTCCCGGTCGAGCTCCGCCACGACGGGCGCGTAGCCGTCGACGACCTGGTCGAGGATCGCCCACAGCGTGGCGGCGCTGCCGGCCCGCAGCAGTTCAGGACGGCGTTCGAGGCGGCTCCGGGCGCCGGTCAGCTCGCTGGCGATGCCCTGGCGGATGGTGATCACGAAGTGTTCGGCGAGGAAGACGCTGATCTCGCCGGTGTCGATCTCCTCCCGCTCGTCGTCGTAGCGTGCGGTGCGAAGGATGATCAGCTCCGTCCCGTCCTCGTACTGCTCGGCCTTCGGCCGTAGATGGAAGGCCTGGGCGTCCTCGACGGCCAGTTCGTGCAGTCCGAAGCTCTCCTGGACGCTGGCCAGCTCCTCGGGACCGGGTTCGAAGACGCCGAGCCAGACGAATCCGCCCTGCCCGGCGTGCGCGGCCGCCTGCTCCAGCGGCATCGCGCCCTCGTGCTGCCGGCGCCCGTCCTGGTAGTGCGCGCAGTCCACGATCATGACCGTCCTCCTTGCGTCCCGCCGGGCCGCCGGCCGGCCACCGGCGGCGCGGCTCACCGACGCGCCTCACACCAGTGATGTTCCTCCGCTTCGGCCGGAATTTCCGGCCCGGCAGGGCAAGGGGCGCAGGTCGGCCTGCACGTCGGGTGGCGCCGGTCGAACGGCGGGGGGGGGGGGGGGGCCCCGGGGG
>NZ_JBEYVJ010000360.1:0-6691 GCF_040643935.1 Kitasatospora sp. NPDC047058
GGGGCAAGCCGGGCACCGCCGGCGAGCAGGGTGCGGCGGTCGGCGACGGCGCCGCGGAACGGGGCCAGCCCGGTGCCGGCGGCGACCATGATGACCGGGGTGGCCGCGTCGTGGCCGATCCGGAAGTCCTCGCGGCAGGGCCGGACCCGGGCGAGGACGGTGTCGCCGGGGCGCAGGCCGCTCAGGTGGCCGGAGCCGGTGCCCCGGTATGTTCCGCGGCCGGACCGGGCGGGGGCCTCCAGCAGGGAGACCATCAGGTCGACGTGGTGCGGGTCGACGGCGGGCGAGGAGGAGATCGAGTAGTGCCGGGGGCGGCGGACCGGCAGCAGGTCGAGGAGGACGGGCCAGGTCAGCCTGCCGTGCAGGGCGGGGTGGTCCTCGATGACGTCGAGCAGGGTGCGCGGGTCGGCCGGCGCGTCCGCCGGGGCGCCGCCGGCCACCGGTGCGGCCGCCGCGTCGGCGAGGGCGCGCAGGGCGGCCTGCTCGGGCGGGCAGGGGTTGAGCCCGGCCAGCACGGCGAGCCGGCCGGCCGTCGGCCGGTCCTGGAGTTCGACGTGGTGGGTGAGCAACTCCCGTACGGTGACCGGCCGGTCGACGGCGAGGCCGTCGCGGCGGGGCCGGGTCGGGGTGATGCCGAGGACCGCATCGAGGTCCAACTGCAGCAGCTTGGCGGCGCGTTCGACCAACTCCTGGTCATTGGCCGGGAGGACCGTGAGGTGGTCGGCGGTCCGGTAGGTGACGCCGTCGGGCAGGGCGAGGCGGACCAGGCGCTTGACCCGCGGGTAGTCCGGCCGGCTGAGGTGGGCGGTCTCGGTGACGGTCATCGCCGTCATGCCGTGGCGCGCGGCCAGCAGGTCGAGCCCGGTGCCGGTGAGTTCGGTGACGGTGTAGCCGGGGGCGTCCCGGTCGTCCGGCCCGAGCGCCTTCCCCGCGACACCGGCGACTGCGCCGGGCGCACCGGCGCTGTCCGGGTCCCCGTGGTGCTCCAGCAGCGCGGTGCGCAGCGCCGCCGTGAACCGGTCGACCGCGCCGTTCAGGTCGCCGGAGGCGTCGGCCTCGGCCCGCGGCAGCACCCGGGTGGCCCCGAGGGCGGCGAGCCGGGCGTCGACGAGCGTGGGGATGCGCTGGTAGGTGGCCGACCAGTTGCGGTCGCCGACGCCGAGCACGGCGTACCGGACGCCGTCGGCGCTGCCGGGCCCGGCCTGCTCCAGCCACCGGACGAACGCGGCCGCGTCGTCCGTGGGCCGGCCGTTGTAGGACGCGGTGGCGATGACCACCAGCCGGTCCGCGGGGAGCCCGTCGGCGTAGTCGTCGAGCGGGGCCACGGCGGTGTCGCAACCGAGGGCGGCGGCGGTGTCGCCGAGCCGGGCGGCGAAGTCGCGGCAGGTGCCGTAGTTGGAGCCGTGCAGCAGCAGGACGCCGGTGCCGGGCCGGACCCGGGCCGGACCGCCCGAGGCGGCCGCACCCGGACCGGCGGCCCCGTCCCGTCCGGTCGCCGGCCCGCCGAACACCCCGCCAGCTGCCCCGGCGTCCTGATCAGCCGGGCTGGGCAGGGCGGCGGCGTCGGCCGCGCGGTCGGCCGGGGTGCGCGGGACGACGGTGAGGGTGAAGCCGCTCGGCTTGATGGTCAGGCTCTGCTTGACCGCCAGCCGGTAGTCGGCGTGGTCGATCAGCCGGTACCGGTGGACCAGCATGGCGAGCAGCATGGTCGCCTCGTGCAGCGCGAACTGCCGCCCGATGCAGGCGCGTTCACCGGTGCCGAACGGCTTGAAGGCGTGCGGCGAGCGGCCCGCCTCGGCGGCGGGCGCGAAGCGGAACGGGTCGAACGCCTCCGGGTTGTCGCCCCAGGCCGCGTCCCGGTGCAGGATCGGGACGATCACCCGTACGTCCTGGCCGGCCTTCAGCCGGATCCGCCCGCCGAGCAGGGTGTCCTGCCGGGGCTCCCGGGTGAAGGCGGGGGCGGTCGGCCACAGGCGCAGCGACTCGTTGAGGACCTGGCGGGTCAGCCGCAGCCGGCCGATGTCCTCGAACGTCGGGTCCGGGTCGGCCCGGTCGCCCCACAGCGCGTCCACCTCCTGCTGGACCAGGCGCAGCACGGCCGGGTGCTTGGCCAGGTGGTACAGGGCGAAGGCCAGGGCGCCGGAGGTGGTCTCGTGGCCGGCGATCAGGAAGGTGATCACCTGGTTGCGGATGTTCTCGGTGTCCAGCGTGGTGCCGTCGGCCGGGTGGACGGCCTCCAGCATGAGCGCCAGCAGGTCGGTGTGCTCGGGTCGCTCCCCGCCCGCGGTCCGGGCCGCGACCACCTCGTCCACGACGGCGGCCAGGTAGTCGGAGTCGGCCCGCATCGCCTCGTCGGCCTCGCGGTAGTCGCCTCCGGGCACCCGGCCCAGGTGGTACATCGCCCAGTTCAGGCAGCGCACCATCGCGTCCACGAACGGGTGGGGCTCGGCGCGTTCGAAGGAGCCGAAGTCGAACCCGAAGCCGGCCAGCCCGATGGTGTCCAGGGTCATCCGGGTCATGTCGTCCGCCACGGCCACCGGGGTGCCGTCGGCGGCGTGGCGGTCCCAGGAGTCGAGGAGCCGGCGGGCGACCTTCAGCATCACCGGGTGGTAGGTGCGCATCGAGCCCATGGCGAAGGCCGGCATCAGGATGTCGTGCGCCTTGGCCCAGTTGGGTTCGTCGTTGTAGGCGGTGAACAGGCCGTCACCGGTGAACTCGCGCACGTTCACCAGGGCCGGGCCGACCGCCTTGGTGAACCGCTGCTCGTCGGCGAGCTCGGTGACCAGCTCCAGGCCGCTGACGAACAGGGTGTCCCGGCCGTGCAGGCGCTGCACGAAGGCCGGGCCGTGGCGTCTGGCGAGCTCCATCAGCTGCAGCAGGGGCACGGCACCCGGGCCGATCGCGGAGATGTCGATCACGGGAACGCCATCGACGGTGCCACTCGCCGGCGGCAGGTCGGACGGGGTCTCGGCCATGGGTGGACTGCCCTTCGCGGTGGGGTGTCAGCACGCTTACCGCCGGTAGGGGCGGCTGTTCCAACCCTTCCGCCGACGGTCCGCCAGGAATCCCCGGGGTGCTACAACTTCTTGTAGGGGAAGCGGGGGCGCGGGGATTGCCATCATCGGCGTCCTCGGATAGGGAACCCCCGCACCGGATACCGGACAGCCCGGTAGTCGAACAGGGGGAACCGCCGTTGATGCCCGACACCCGGCCGCCGACCGACGACCGTCGCTGCGCCCGGCCCCCCGAGCCGCCCGCACCCTCCCCGCCCGAGGCCGCGGCCACGGCCGCTCCCGCGCCCGCGCCCGCGCCCGCGCCCCTGGACGAGCAGGCGGTGTTCTGGCGCAACCGGGCCGCGCTGCTGTTCGACCGGATCCCGCTGCCGCTCGCCTTCTGCAGCGCGGGCGGCACCATCCTCGCCGCCAACCACGCCCTGGCCACGCAGTGGGACACCCTCCCCGGCCGGCTCGTCCAGCGCAACGCGCTGGAGCTGTTCCGCCCCACCACCGCCGGGCGGCTGCACCCGCTCGCCGAGGCCGTCCGGCTGCGCCGCCGCTCGCGCTACCCGGTCGAGGTCTCCTGGACCACCGCCGCCGGCGCCGTCCGCGTGGGCGAGGCGACCGTCCACGTGATCGGCGACGAGCCGGACGCCCCGCTGAACCTGCTGCTGGTCGTGCACGTCCACGACGAGCCGGCCGACGGGCCCGCCGCTCCCCCGGCCGCCCCCGCCCGGGCCACCGCGCTGGAGGCGCGGATCCTCGCGCTGGCCGCCGCGGGCAACACCAGCGCCCGCATCGCCGGCGAGGTCGGCCTGACCGCGGACGGCGTCAACTACCACCTCACTCGGCTGTCCCGCCGCTGGGGCGCGCCCAACCGCACCGCCCTGATCGCCCGCGCCTACGTCAACGGCGTGCTCGCCCCGGGCACCTGGCCCCCGGCCCCGGCCGCCGGGAGGACGGAGGCCGGGCAGGCGGGGGCCGGTCAGGCAGGGCCCGGGCGGGCCGGCGCCGGGCGGGCGGGGACCGGTGCCGGGTCGGCGGGGGCCGGGCAGGCCCGGTAACGCCCCGCTCAGAAGGCGGAGTTGGCGAACCAGTGGGCCAGCAGCTGCTCGTCCCCGCACACCTCGAAGCGGTCGGCGGACCGGTCGAGGCGGCCGTAGAGGAGCAGCAGCAGGTCGGCCGCGGCGCCCCGGACCGTGGCGTCGGCGGTCACGTCCGCCCCGTCCGGGTCGAGCCCGAAGCCGTCCGGCCGCAGCCGGACCAGCCAGTCGCCGTCCCCGTCGGTGCGGGTGAACCGGATGGTGCGGTCGGCGCCGCGCAGTTCGGCGGTCCGCGGGGCGAAGACGGCGGCGAAGGGCAGGTTGACCAGGAACTCCGCGACGCCGTCGGCGGCCAGCGCCGGGTCGATCTCCGGGCGCCGGCCGAGCGCCAGCTCCGCGTCGACGCGGTGCACCAGGGTCTCGAACAGCATCCGGCGGACCCAGAACCGCGCGTACTGGTCGGCACCCCAGGCCCACATCGGCGCGTCGAGGTCGGCCGCGGCGAACGCCGCAGCGGCCCCGGCCGCGGAGTCGGCCAGCCAGTCCGGGTAGCTGTCCGGCCCGTCCGGCAGCTTCAGGTCGACCTCGCGGCTGCGCGGCGGCTGCTGGATCCGCTGCTGCAGCAGGACGGTGAACCAGCGCTGCACGCTGCCGGCGTGGCGCACCAGGTCGGTCAGCGTCCAGCCCGGACAGGTGGGCACGGTGGTGGACGGGTCGGCGTCCCGGACCACGGCGACGAAGCCGGCGGTCTCGGCGGCGACGGCGGCGCCGTGGTCGATGGTGGTGGTCACGGAGTTCCTTCTCCCGGGTGGTTCGGCGCGGCCGGGCGGTCCGGCCCGCGCGTGGGCGGCCGGCGCGCGGCCCGGCGGCGGGCGGTTCGGCGGCCGGGCGGGTAGGCGGTCGGGCGGGTAGGCGGTTGGGCGGCCCGACACAGGGCCGGCCGGCCACGCCCGTGTGATCAGTCGGTCAGCGGCTTGTCGACGACGGCCTTGGTGTGGCTGAACGTGTCGATGGAGTACTCGCCGTGGTAGCGGCCCATCCCGCTCTCCCCCACGCCGCCGAACGGCAGCTCGGGCATCGCCAGGTGGGAGACCGGCAGGCCGAAGGTGAGCGCGCCGGAGGAGGTCTCCTCGGCCAGCCGCTGCTTGGTCCGCTCGGAGCCGGTGAAGGCGTACAGGGCGAGCGGCTTGTCCCGCTCGTTGATGAAGGCGATCGCCGCGTCGAGGTCGGGGACGGCGACGATCGGCAGGATCGGGCCGAAGATCTCCGACCGCATCACGGGGGCCTCCGGGGAGACGTCCGCAAGCACGGTCGGGGCGAGGTAGCGCGCGTCGCGGTCGTGCCCGCCGCCGGTGACGATCCGTCCGTCCGCCAGCAACGCGGTCAGCCGGTCGAAGTGGCGCGCGTTGACGATCCGCCCGTACGCGGGGCTCGCGGCCGGGTCCTCGCCGTACATCTCCCGGACGGCGGCGGTGAGTTGTTCCTCCAGCGCGGCGGCCGTCGGGCCGATGGCGAGGACGTAGTCCGGCGCGACGCAGGTCTGGCCGGCGTTGAGGAACTTGCCCCGGGCGATCCGCCGCGCGGTGAGCGCCAGGTCGGCGCCCGGCTCCACCACGACCGGGCTCTTGCCGCCGAGCTCCAGGGTGACCGGCGTGAGGTGCCTGGCGGCGGCCGTCATCACGATCCGCCCGACGGTGCCGTTGCCGGTGTAGAAGATGTGGTCGAAGCGCTGCTCCAGCAGCGCGGTGGTCTCCGGGACGCCGCCCTCGACCACGGCCACGGCCTCCGGGTCGAGGTAGCGCGGCAGCAGCCGGGCCATCGCCGCCGAGGTCGCGGGGGCCAGCTCGCTCGGCTTCACGACCACCGCGTTGCCCGCCGCCAGGGCGCCCACCAGCGGGGCCAGCGCGAGCTGCAGCGGGTAGTTCCACGGCGCGATGACCAGCACCACGCCGAGCGGGTCGCGGACCACCCGGGCCTCGGCCGGCCGGAAGTGCTCCGGCACGCCCGCGGGCCTCGGCCGGAGCCACTCCTCCAGGTGCGTCACGGTGTGGTCGAGCTCGTTGACCGTGAACCCGATCTCGGTGCGGTACGCCTCCGCCGCGCTCTTGCCGAGGTCGTCGGCCAGGGCCTGCTGGAACACCTCCGCCTGCTCGGTGAGCAGCGTGCGCAGGGCCGCCAGCTGGCCGAGGCGCCAGCCGAGCGGCTTGGACCGGCCGGTGGCGAAGGTGGCGCGCAGGCGGGCGACGACGGCGGGGACGTCCGCCGCGGCGGGGGTCGGGGTGTGCGTCATGGGGGTCTCGCGGTTCTTCCGAGGGGCGGCTTGCGGCTCTTCCGAGGGCGTGAAGCCTGGATGGTTTATGCCTTCAAGTAATTTGACCGTAGACCTCAATGGTTGAGGATGTCAAGCAATCGCCCCGGTGCTGGTCGGACACATGCCTCACACCCCAGCCTGCACCCACCGCCGCCCGGACCCGCCCTGGCACACCTGCGCCCGCTCAGACCCGGGCCCACTCAGACCGGAACGTCGAGGCGCCAGAGCGGGCCCGCGTCCTGCGCTGGCTCGGCGGCGAGGCGGGCGTGCAGCCGGCGGGCCGCCGAGGCGTCGAGCGCGAGCTCCTCGACGACCCGGCGCCGGGTCGCGAGCGTGAGCCC
>NZ_JBEYVJ010000361.1:0-6683 GCF_040643935.1 Kitasatospora sp. NPDC047058
CCTCGTCCGGCCGGCCCTGTTGTCTGTGCGGCGTCGGTGGCGTCCGGGCTCCGGCGTCTGTGGTGTTACGGCCGGCCAGGGACCGGGGCCAGGGAGGGGGCGTTCCGGAGGCCGAACTCGCGTCGGAGGGCCGAGAGCGCCGCGAAGTAGCCGGACATGCCGTGCACTCCGGGGCCGGGGGCGGTGGCGGCCGAGCAGAGGTAGACGCCGGTCAGCGGGGTGCTGTGGGGGTTCCAGCGCAGGGTCGGGCGGACGAGTGCCTGCTTCATCGTCACCGCGCCGGCCGCGATGTCCCCGCCGACGTAGTTGGGGTTGTAGTGCTCCATCCGGGCCGCGCTGATGCCCCGGGCCTCGATGACGGTGTCCGCGAAACCGGGCGCGTAGGCCTCGATCCGTGCGGTCACCAGGGCCACCGGGTCGGTGTCGTCGCCGTTGGGGACGTGCGCGTAGGCCCAGACCGGTCGGGCGTCACCGGGTGCGCGGCCGGGGTCGGCCACCGCGGGGTCGACGACCAGGACGAACGGCTCGTCGGTGCGCACCCCGCGCGAGACGAGGGTCTCCTGGCGGAAGACCTCCGCCTGGCTGCCGCCGAGGTGGACCGTGCCCGCCCTGCCGACCAGCGGGTTCGCCCACGGGATGGGGACGGAGACCAGGTAGTCGACCTTGGCCGCCCCGGGGCCGTACCGGAACGACTGCAGGCCGCGGCGGTACCCGGCGGGGAGGAACGGCGAGGCGATCCTGAGGAACTCTTTCGGACCGAGGTCGAGGAGGACCGCACGGGAGCGGCGGAACTCGCGGAGGTCGGTGATGCGCCGGCCGGTGTGGATCCGCCCGCCGTGGGCGGTGAAGTCCTCGGCCAGGGCGCGGGCGATGGCGGCGCTGCCGCCGCGGACCACCGGCCACCCGCTGCCGTGGGCGAGGTGGCCGAGCAGCAGGCCGACCGCCGCGGAGGCGGGGGTGGGCATCGGGCCGACGACGTGGGCGGCGACGCCGGCGAGGAGCGCCCCCGCCTCCGGGCCGGCGAACTGCCGGCCGGCCAGCGGGGTGCCGTGCCGGAGGACCCGTTCGCCCAGCAGGAACGGCAGCGCCGGGTCCGTGGGCGGGCGCCGCTGGTCGGAGAGGAGGAGGTCGACGAGGGCGCGGCTGTGGGTGATCAGCGGTTCCATCAGCGCCCGCCAGCGCGGCCCGTCCGGGCCGAGTCCCTCGCAGGTCGCGTCGAGCGCGCGGTAGGCGAGGCCGGCCCGGCCGCCGTCCAGGGGGTGGGCGTAGCTGATCTCCGGGAGGAGGAGGTCCACGCCGCGGGCGGCGAGGTCGAACTCCCGGAAGAAGCGGGAGGCGGCCGCCATGGGGTGCACGGCGGAGCAGATGTCGTGGACGACGTCGTCCCGGAACAGGGGCTTCGACCGGAGGCCGCCGCCCACCTCGTCCGCGGCCTCGTACAGCTCGACGTCCAGGCCGGCGCGGGCCAGGACGACCGCGGCGGCGAGCCCGTTCGGACCGCTGCCCACGACCACCGCGTCCGGTGCGTCCCCCTGCACCGGCCGCCGCGTCCGCCGTGGGCCCTTCGCCTTCGGCACGGTCATGTCCCTCTCCCTCGTTGTCGGCCGGCCGCGGGCCGGGGCCCGCTCGGCGTCAGTCGTCGCCCTTCGCCGTCCGGTCCGGACGGACCACCACGTGTCCCGAGTCGAGGTCGACCCGGCGGTCCAGCGGCGTGCCGGCGTCGGCGTCGTCGCGCAGGACCAGCCGGCGTTCCTTCTCCTCGTTGACGTGCTGGCGGCTCGGGGAGAACAGCGTGTGGAGCTCGCCCATCATGCTGTTCGTGCTGGCGGCCCCGATCCCGGGTTTGCGCCGCCGCCAGTAGATCCAGCCCCGCCGCTCCATCAGGAGCAGCAGCCGGTCGGTCAGCAGCGCCCCCACGATTGCGGCCGCCACCCATGCCAATACGATCATGATCGTCCTCTGACTGGTCACCAGGATGCCCCGGCCCACGCCGAGGTCCGTCCGACGCGCGGAACTCCGTCCACGGACCGTCAACGCGTCGCCGGCTGCCGGGGTGCCCGCGACGCGCGGGCACCCCGGCGTGGGCCCGGCACGGACCAGGCCTGCGCTTCAGGCCCCGCGCTTTCAGGACTCCGGACCGCCGGTCCGCCGGTACACCGAGATGAACCGCTTGGCGGACCGGTCGAACGGCGCCTGGCGCCAGTCGGCCCACCGCTCGACCGGCTCGAATCCCTCGACCTTGGCCATCAGGTCCACCTCGGCGGGCCAGGAGTAGCGGCTGACCTCGGGGAAGGTCCGCACGTGGCCGCCCGACACCAGGGACCGGAGGTAGACCACGGTCTGGCTGGCGGGGTCGCACTGGATGGTGTCGATCAGCAGCTTGTCGGCGCTGATGATGGACGACTGGGTGTGCGGCCCGGTGAGCGCGTGGAAGAACGTCGGCTCGTAGCACTCGACGACCAGCAGGCCGCCGGGGGCGACGTGCTCGGCCGCGCGCCGCAGCACCGTCCGCTGCTCGTCCTGGCTCGGCATCATGAAGAGCGTGTTGTTGACGAGCAGGCAGAGGTCGAAGTCCCGGCCGACGACGTCGCGGGTGAAGTCCGCCGTGTGGACCGTCACCAGGCCGGCGGGGTCCTTGGACTTCAGGATGTCCAGCATGGCCGGGGAGGCGTCCATTCCGTGGACCTCGTAGCCGTGCTCGGCGAGCGGGACCGCCACGCGGCCCGTCCCGGTGCCGAACTCCACGATCCGGGCGCCTTCGGCCACGTGCCCGCGGACGAAGGCCACCACGTCCGGGACCTCGTGGGCCGGGTAGAGCATGTCGTAGAAGTCGCCGACGTTCTCGCCGTACGCGACGGGGTCAGACGCTGGCAGCATGGGGGTCCCTCCTCAGGGCGTGGAAGTCGGAGGCGAAGAAGAGCGTGGGCTCGGGGCCGTCCTCGTCGTAGCCGGGGCCGCTGGCGAGCAGGAACTGCGTCCGGCGCGTCTGCGGGTGGTGCGTGCAGCCCTTGCTGACGTAAGTGAGCAACAGCAGGTAGGGGATGGCGAGCTGGATCTTCTTCAGGTCCTGCTCCAGGCCGGTCAGCACCTTCATCTCCTCGACCGCGTCGACGACGACCTTCTCGCGCCGCCGGTTCGGGTGCCAGACCATGTGCGACAGTCGGCGCTCCTCGACGACGGCCGCCTCCTGCCAGTCGGTCACGCTCCCGTCCGCCAGTTCGTCCCGGAAGAGGACGTGGCTGTCGGACATGGCCGGCTGCGGCCCGAAGAAGCGCCAGTTGGGGATCACCGCCGAGAGCGGGTCCAGCCGCCGGTTGACCTTGGTCCCCTTCTGGAGCTGCTCCAGTACGGTCAGCCCGAACCACGCGGTGAGCGTGCCGTACAGGACGGCCCGGCGCCCGCCGTGGAGCCAGCGTGAGGTGGTGTCCGTCATGGTGCCGTCCTCCTGTCCGCGGGTGTTCCGGTCCGCACCCGGCTCTCCTCGACCCATTCGATGGCGGCGACGACCGCCGCGGCGTGGCTCGGCCGCATGACCAGCGACTCGTGACTCGCCTCGTCCACGACGTCGTGCCGGCTGTGGTCCGACAGGCCCGCCAACTCCCGCTGCAGGACGAGGTGGGCGGGATCGCGGGCGACCGTGTCGCCGGCCGTCACCACGGCGACCGGGGCCCCGGGGAGCGACGTCAGCCCGCGCGCGGCCTCGCTCCACGGGCCTTCGACGGCCCGGGCCTCCCGGTAGGCGCCCAGCCACGGCCCGGGGCGGCCGAACATGGCCGTCGTGGCGGCCGCGGCCTCGGCGGGAAGGGCGGCCGTCTCGCTGACCGATAGCCCGAGGCCGTCCAGTCCGAACGCCGACCGCACGGCGTTGCCCGCCAGCCGCTGCCGGATCCACGGCATGCCGTCGCGCTGGATCCGGGACCGCTCGAACTGGTCGGGGTGCGAGGCGTCCACGAAGACGAGTCCGGCGACGAGTTCCGGGTACCGGCGTGCGAACACCCGGATCAGCAGGCCGCCGACGGAGTGCCCCACCAGGATGTACGGCGGGGGGAGCTCCAGCACGGCCAGCAGCTCCCGCAGGACGTCCGGGTAGGTCTCGGGCCGCGCGGGATCCGGCCCGCCGGGGGACCAGCCCGTGCCCGGGCGGTCGTACGCGAGGCAGGAACGGTCCGGCGCCAGCTGCCCGATCACGTGCAGCCACTCGGTACCGGCGCAGACCAGGGCGTTCTCGAACACCACGGTGGCGCCGTCCGCCGTGCCGTGCCGCGCGATCGCGTGCACCCGGGCGCCGTCCGGAAGGTCCGTCAACGACCCGTACGGGCTCGCCGGGGTCCGCAGCCGCAGCGCGGCGCGGCCGGCCAGGCCGAGCGCGAGCACCCCGGCCGCGCCCAGCGCCAGCGCGCCGGCACCGGGCCGGTGGAGGCCCTCGCACACCCGCCTCACCGGGACGCTCCGGCGTTCGGGCCCGTGGTGAGGGCGGTCGATGCCGTGGTGAGGGCGTTCGACGCCGCGGAGAGCGCCGCGGAGAGTGCGGCCGGTGCCGCGGACGGCGTGAGCGTCCCGGTGCGCGCCGCGCCCGCCAGCTCGGCCCGGAGGAAGTCCACGGCCGGGTAGGTGGCGGTGAAGGCCCAGAAGAAACGATTCAGCCCCATGTACCGCCCGTTGGCCAGATGGAAGGCCGCTCCGGCGGCCAGGCTGGCACGGGCCCACCGCGGCGGCAGCACCAGCACCACCGGGAACAGCGTCTCGGTGAGGATCACCGACCAGGCCATGCCCTTGGCGAGCACGGGCTGGGAGCGCACCACCGAGAACAGGCCCCGGTCGCCGTAGGTCCTGGTCCGCAGCACGCCCGGGATCGCGTCGCCGCCGCGCCAGGTCGGCGAGGTCAGCTTGACCAGGCCGGACGTGGCATAGGCCAGGACGCTCTGCGCGGCCAGGAAGGACAGCACCGCCCGGCGGTCGGAGGGGGTGTTGCCGGGCAGCTTGTCGAGCGCGGCGGCGGCGAAGGTCACCGTCGAGAGGTGGTCCGACCCGTCCATCCCGTACCCGCCGACCCGCAGGTGGTTCACCACGTTGGCGGTGGCCAGCGAGGCCAGCAGGATCCCGCGCTCGGTGTGCCCCGGCCGCCCGAGCAGCAGCCGCAGCCCGGCGGCCAGCTTCACCGCCGCGACGACGTGGTCCCGCGGCGGGCCCACCACGGCGTCGCCGATGCGCCGGCCCGGCCCGCTGGTCAGCCGCTTCAGCCGGGTCCGGGTGACCGGCCACGGCAGTATCTCCTCCCGCGACCGGCGTCCCGTGCTGCTCAGCTGCTCCACGGCGCCGATGACCGCGCCCACCGCGGTCATCCGTTCCACCGTGCGCCAGACCTCGTCGACGCCGCCGGGCTGTGCCCCCGGCGAACGCGTGACGGCCCGGCCCAGTCGTCCTATCGTCTTCCTCACCCCGTACCACTTCCGTCCGTTGTGCGGGCGCTCGCCCCCAGCCCGTCGCGGAGCCGCTCGGCCCACGTACCACCCGTCAATGCACTGCGCAGGAGCGCGGGGAGCGAGCCGGACCCGACCCCCGAGACGTAGCCCGTCCGGTCCAGACCGGTCGCCACCAGCGCGGCCGCACCGGTCCGGCCGTCCGCCCAGCGGACGTTCACGGCGGCGCTCAGCACGCCGGGCACCGCGCCCCCCTTGAAACCGACCCCCACTACCCCGGGCACCGACGAACGCGAGTCGGCCACCTCCAGGAACCGCTGGGCCAGTGCCGACGGCTCGTCCCCGGCCACGGCGCCCGCGGCGATCGACCCCAGCAGCCGGCCGAGGTCCCCGGCCGAGCCCGCTGGACCGCCGGCCGCCCACCGGCACTGCTCGGGGTAGGGGCCCCGGCTCACCGTGATCGCGGCCCGGGCGCGCACGGCGTCCCGGAACCGCGGGTCGGCGAGGTACCGGTCCCTCAGCTCGTATCCGCGAAGGCGCCGTTCCCCGGTGCCGCGCTCCGCGAGCGGCTCCTCCTCGACGAGCAGCAGGAGCTCGCCCAGCAGGGACCGGACATCCGGCTCGGCCCACCCGTGCCGCTGCCCGGCCAGGACCAGCTGCTCCGGGCCGAGCCGGTGCAGCAGGAGGTCCGCGGCCGAGTTGTCGCTGAACGCGATCATGGCCTTGGCCAGGGCGAGCAGCGGACCGCCGGCCCGGCCGTCGGCGGCGGACTCGCCGGCCCGCTGCAGCCCGAGGGCGTCGAAGGCCCGGGCCCGGGCGCCGCCGTCCGTGCCGGGCAGGTGGTAGCGATCCCATTCGGCCAGCGGGACGCGGTCGAGCACACCGATCCGGCCGCTCGCGGCGGCCTCGGTGAGTGCCGAAAGGTGCAGCAATTTGACCGTCGAGGCAATCGGATGCCTTTCCCCGGCCCGATGGAGAATTTTCCGCCCGGCTCCGTCGTCGAAGAACAGCGCGGCCTTTCCGGGATTTATCGCCAGCCAGTCCAGCCAGGACTCCCGGGAATCCAGCCGGGGCCGGGGCAGGAGATTGTCAGTTGTCACGTGAACCAGGTCCGTCGGTGAATTCCGGCAGCGTTGCGCCGTCGGAGCGCGCGCGGCCGAGGGCGGCGGGGGGGGGGGGGGGGGGCCCCGGCGCGGGGGCGGGGGGCCCCGGGGGGGGGGGCCGGGAGCACTAGCCCGTGGTGCAGAGCGTGATGGGGCAGGG
>NZ_JBEYVJ010000362.1:0-6682 GCF_040643935.1 Kitasatospora sp. NPDC047058
GGCGGGCCGGGATGAGCGTGGCACCGGCCGGGAGCAGCTGGCGGATCAGCTCGGCGGGTTCGGTGTCGGGCCGCTGGGAGGGGTGGCGGCCGCTCGCGGCGCGGCACCGTGGGGCCGTGGGCCGGCCGTAAAGGCGCGGACCGCTCGGGTACGTCGGAGGGATCACTCGGGCGCCGCCGGACGGGGCAGCCGGGACCGACGCGCGCTCGGCGCGGCGGGGCGCGGCGGGGTAGAGCGGGGTACGGCGAGTACGGCGGGGGACGGCGGGGCGCGGTGGACCGGCCCCGGGCGAGCACGCTCGGCAGCGGTACGGCCGACGCCCCGGCGGGCCGGGTGGCGGCGGCGGGTGTCGGGTCGGGTGGCTCGCGGTCAGGGGGCGTGTCCCTCGGCCGGGTGCGGGCGGACCGGGCGCGCCTGGTCCTGGACGGGACACCACGGCCGGAGCTCCCCCGCTCCCCGGCCGATCCCGATCCCCCTGCCGCCAGCCCTAGTTGAACATGGGAACCATGACAGGCCCGGCGTGCCACCGACGGTACCCAGGGGTCCGGGCGGGGCCAACCTCGCACACCATTCCTTCACCCCGACCACACGTCGCTTGCGCTTTTCGGCCCGAAACAGGCCTTCCGGCGGGCACGCACGTTCGCCGGTCGGGCATACGAACGAAGGCCGGGCGAAGCCCCGGTGCCGGAGCCGGGGCTTTGCAGGAAGGAACGACCGGCACCCCCGCGGCGCCGTCCGGGACTGGAGGAACGGGCGATGGATCGGCCACCCCCGCCGTGACAGCCTGGCCGGACACCCCGGGAGCGCCACCCGCCGCCCCGCCGCGCCCGGCTCGACCTGCGGCTTTCGCCGGACAGCCGTCGAGCGACCGGCTTCCACATTCTGTTGAAAGCCCCCTTGACGCCCCGACAGGCACCGCCTTACTTTGTTTCCGCATACAGAAACCGTTCTTCCGTATGGTGGAATTCTGGAGATGAGCCCTCCGACCCACTGCGGGCCGACGCAGGAGAAACCCGATGCCTCGTATGACCGCCGCCGCCGCGGCCGTGGAGATCCTCAAGCGCGAGGGTGTGGAGCAAGCGTTCGGCGTGCCCGGCGCGGCCATCAACCCGTTCTACCGGGAGCTCAAGAACGTCGGCGGCATCAACCACACCCTCGCCCGCCACGTCGAGGGCGCCTCGCACATGGCCGAGGGCTACACCCGTGCCAAGGCCGGCAACATCGGTGTCTGCATCGGCACCTCCGGCCCCGCCGGCACCGACATGATCACCGGTCTGTACTCGGCGATCGCGGACTCGATCCCGATCCTCTGCATCACCGGCCAGGCCCCGGTCTCGAAGCTCCACAAGGAGGACTTCCAGGCCGTCGACATCGCCGCGATCGCCAAGCCGGTCACCAAGGCCGCCACCACCGTCCTGGAGGCCGCGCAGGTCCCCGGCGTCTTCCAGCAGGCCTTCCACCTGATGCGCTCCGGCCGTCCCGGCCCGGTCCTCATCGACCTGCCGATCGACGTCCAGCTCACCGAGATCGAGTTCGACCCGGAGACCTACCAGCCGCTGCCGGTCTACAAGCCCTCCGCGACCCGCGCCCAGGCCGAGAAGGCCCTCCGGTTCCTGCTGGAGTCCGAGCGCCCGCTGATCGTCGCCGGCGGCGGCATCATCAACGCCGACGCCACCGACCTGCTCGTCGAGTTCGCCGAGCTCACCGGCGTCCCGGTCATCTCCACCCTGATGGGCTGGGGCAGCATCCCGGACGACCACGAGCTGGCCGCCGGCATGGTCGGCGTCCAGACCGCGCACCGCTACGGCAACGAGACCTTCCTCGCGTCGGACTTCGTCCTCGGCATCGGCAACCGCTGGGCCAACCGCCACACCGGCTACAACATGGAGGCCTACACCAAGGGCCGGAAGTTCGTCCACGTCGACGTCGAGCCGACCCAGATCGGCAAGATCTTCGCCCCCGACTACGGCATCGCCTCCGACGCCAAGGCCGCCCTGGAGCTCTTCATCGAGGTCGCCGAGGAGCTCAAGGCCGCGGGCACGCTGCCCGACTTCTCCGCCTGGGCCGCCTCCGCCCAGGAGCGCAAGGCCACCCTGCAGCGCCGCACGCACTTCGACAACGTCCCGATCAAGCCGCAGCGCGTGTACGAGGAGATGAACAGGGCCTTCGGCCCGGAGACGCGCTACGTCACCACCATCGGCCTCTCCCAGATCGCCGCCGCGCAGTTCCTGCACGTCTACAAGCCGCGCCACTGGATCAACTGCGGCCAGGCCGGCCCGCTCGGCTGGACCATCCCGGCCGCGATCGGCGCCGCCACCGCCGACCCGGAGACCCCGATCGTCGCGCTCTCGGGCGACTACGACTTCCAGTTCATGATCGAGGAGCTGGCGGTCGCCGCCCAGCACAAGGTCCCCTACGTCCACGTGCTGGTGAACAACGCCTACCTCGGCCTGATCCGCCAGGCGCAGATCGGACTCGACATCAACTTCCAGGTCAACCTGGAGTTCGAGAACATCAACACCCCGGAGATCGGCGTCTACGGCGTCGACCACGTCAAGGTCGCCGAGGGCCTGGGCGTCAAGGCCATCCGCGTCACCGACCCGAACGAGCTCGGCGCCGCCTTCGAGGAGGCCAAGAAGCTCGCCGCCGAGCACAGCGTCCCGGTCGTGGTCGAGGCCATCCTGGAGCGCGTCACCAACATCTCGATGAGCAGGACCGTCGACATGAGCAACGTGACCGAGTTCGAGGAGCTGGCCACCCTGCCCGAGCACGCCCCGACGGCGATCAAGCCGCTGGCGCTGTAAGGCGCGTCTCAGGGGCTGTCCGGGCCGGCCGTGGTCGAGGGGACCACGGCCGGCCGGAACCGGCTGCGAATTCGGCCGCCCCGGGCGGAACACCGGCAGCCCGGTCGTGGTTGGGGCAGGCGGGGACGGCTACCGTTCCGTGACGAGTCCTGTCCCGTACACCGACCAACCGAAGGGGACTTCCGTGAGCCTGTACGACATCCCGCTGCGCACCCTGTCCGGCGAGGCCGCCTCCCTGGGCGACCACAAGGGCAAGGCACTGCTGATCGTCAACGTCGCCTCCAAGTGCGGCCTGACCCCGCAGTACGCCGGCCTGGAGCGCCTGCAGGAGCGGTACGCCGCGCGGGGCTTCACCGTGCTGGGCTTCCCGTCCAACCAGTTCGCCGGCCAGGAGCCGGGCAGCGCCGAGGAGATCCAGACCTTCTGCTCCACCACCTACGGCGTCTCCTTCCCGCTCTTCGAGAAGACGGACGTGAACGGTGACGACCGCCACCCGCTGTACGACGTCCTGACCCGCACCGCGGACGCCGAGGGCAAGGCCGGGGACGTCACCTGGAACTTCGAGAAGTTCGTCGTCTCCCCCGACGGCACCGTCGCCGCCCGCATCCGCCCCCGCACCGAGCCGGAGTCGGACGAGGTCATCGCCGCGATCGAGGCCGTGCTGCCGGCCTGACGCCGCCGCCCGCCGGAGGGCCCGGGGCACCCGCCCCGGGCCCTCCGGCGTGCCGTGACGAGGGGCCCGGGCTGCCGGTTACGCCGCCGGGGCTCAGCCCTGGCAGGTGTAGGTGAACGAGGTGGCCGCGTTCAGGCGCCGGGGTTCGAGGATGTCCACGGTCGCGGTCGCCCGCATCGTGCCGCGGCCGTCGAAGGACCAGCGGAGCACGAGGTCCGCCCGGCGTTCCCCGGACTGCACCGGCTGCACCAGCCCACCGGAGGAGGTGCCGTCGCTGCGCAGCCAGCGGTAGCGGATGGTGCCCGCGTGGCCGTCGGTGCCGACCGTCGCGGTGATCACGGCGGTACCGCCGCAGGGCGGGCCGCCGGCCGGTTCGGCCGCCACCGTGACGCCGGTCAGCGCGAGCGGCGGCTCGGACCGGCAGCGGGCCGGCAGGACGGCGAGCAGGACGACCAGAACGGCCGCCGGGACCAGCCAGCCGAAGGCCCGGCGCCGACGCGCCTTCGGCTGCCAGGGCGGCGGCGCGCCGTGCCACACCGCCGCGGCCACCGGCGGCACGCCGGGGCCGAACCGGCGCACCTCGTACGGCTGCGGGGGCACCGGGGCCGGCTCCGGTGACGCCGGTGGTACGGGCGGAACGGGCGGGACGGGCCGGACAGGCGGGGGCAGGACGGGCGCCGGACCGCCCGAGGTGCCCCAGACGGTCGGGTCGAGGAACGTGGCGCACACGGCGTCCTCGGCGCCGGACGCACCGGACGCACCGGACGGGCCGGACGCACCGGGCGCGGCACCGTCGAGCGGGACCGTCCGCTCGGCCGCGGGGCCGGCGCCGAGTCTGACGGTCCGTTCGGGGCCGGAGTCCGGGCCGGGCTCCGGTCGGGGCAGGGGCATGGGAGACCTCCGGGGGCGTGCGACGGGAGACGTGCGACGGGGGCCGCGGGCGGGATCAGCCGGGCTGGCGGCAGTCGATGGCGGGCAGCTCCCGGTACGCCGTCGACGTGTTCTCCGGCCTGGGGTCGCTGCCCACCCGGACACCCCACTGGAGCTTGTCGTCGTTGCCGAAGTCGTGGGACCGGGTGAGGGTGACGGAGCCGGTGCCGAGCCGCACGGTTTCGGTGGCGACGGTCACGGGCGGGTTGATCGCGCCGGAGTGGTGCTGCCAGGACACGATGAGCGTGGCCCCGGGCGGCCCGGACGTCACGACGGTGATCGTGGCCTCGATACCGTGGTTTCCGTTGTTCAGGCAGCTGACCGAGTCGACGCTCAGCGAGGTCACCCGGACGGGCACCGGCGTGGCCGTGACCACGGTCGGCCGCGGGGTGACCGGGGTGGCCGTCACGGGGCCGGCGGGCGGCGGGGTGGTGCGGGGGGTGTCGGTGATCCTGGGGACGGGCGGCGGAGTCGTCGCCGAGGTGGGCGGCCGGCTCGGCCCCGCGCCCGACGTCGGGCCGGCCGCCCGGCTCGACGTCGTCCCGGGGCCGGGCGTCGGCGGGGGCACGGGCGTGCCCGGCCGGGGCTTCGGCGGATCGGTCGACGGATCGGCCGACGGATCCGGGGCCGGGGACAGGAACGGGGACGGCGTGGGGCTCGCCGAGGGGGACGGCGGGCGGCCCGGCGCCCCGGTACCGGAGGGCCCGGCCGGTGTCGTCGGGTCCGCCGGGCCGTCCGTCGCCTCCCCGCCGGCGCCGCCCGACGCGTCCAGGGTGGTGGTGACCCGCGGCATCGGGCTGCCGGTCACCGTCCGGTCCGCGCGGTCCGCGACCCCGGCGAGCGCCACTCCGGCCAGCGAGGCGACCGCGAGCGTGCCCACCACCGCACCGGCCACCGCCCGGGCCCGCCGACGCCGCGCCCGCCGCGGATGCTCCACCCGGACCTGCTCCCGCAGCCGGGGCCGCCGGACCGTCCGGCGCGCGGAGGCGCCCCTGCGCGGGCGGGCCTCCCGGCTCGCCGAGGCACCGCCGCCCGGCTCGTGCTCGGCCCGGCTCGCCGCAGCGCCCCGGCCGGCCACCAGCTCCGTGCGGTCCAGCGCCGTCGCCCCGCCGGGCGGCGGCCCGGCGGCGCCCCACGGCAGCAGCAGCGCCAGCAGTCCCACCAGCGCGACGAGGTCGGCCCGCCCGCGCTCCTCCCACTGCTCGCCGTACCCGGCCGTGGCGACCGCCTCCAGGTGCCGGACGAACTCCGCCGCGCCGCCGGGCCGTTGCTCCGGCTGCTTGGCCATCCCGGCCAGGACCAGCGGCCGGACGCGCTCCGGGACCAGCTCGTCCGGCACGCGGAGCTCCCGGTGCTGGACGGCCAGCTCCACCACCGTTCGGCCGGGGAACGGGCGGGTGCCGGTCAGGCACTCGAAGAAGGTGACGGTGGCGGCGTAGACGTCGGCGGCGGGCGAGGCCGGCGCGCCCGTCCACTGTTCCGGCGCCAGGTAGGCCGGGGTGCCGGAGATGTCGCGGTCGTCGCCGCTGGGCACGGCGATCCCGAAGTCGACCAGTTTGGTGAAGCCGTCCGCCGCGACCAGCACGTTGGCGGGCTTGTAGTCGCGGTGCACCAGGCCGGCCGCGTGCGCGGCGGCCAGCCCCAGCAGCGAGCCCTTGAGGACCACCAGCGCGGCCTCCGGCGTCGTCGCCCCCTCGGACCTGAGCAGCGTGCGCAGCGACACGCCGTCCACCAGCTCCATCACGATCGCCGCGTGCGGCCCGGCCTCGACGTACTCGTAGAGCCGCGTGACGTACGGGGAGTCGACCCGGGCCAGGACCTCCGCCTCCTCACGGAGGCCTGAGCCGTCCACCGCGTCGAGCAGGTACTTGATCGCCACCGGGGTGCCGGTGCCGTCGTGGTGCGCCAGCACCACCCGGCCGCTCGCCCCGGCGCCCAGCTCGCGCACCTGGGTGTAGCCCGGCAGCCGCCACTCGTCGGTTCTCCGCCCTGCCTCGTCCTGCATCGCCGGCCCCCTCAGCACGCCGTCCGGTCCGTTCCCGCCTGGTGCCACCGACGAGGCGGTGACCAGCCCGGTTCCCGCTCCGGGTGCCGTCCGAACCCCGCTGCCGACGGGTCGTGCACCACCCGGCCCGTTCCCGCAGGCAGCCCGCCCGGCCCGGCGGAAGGACGAACGGAAACACAGCGGCGCACACGGCAGTTGCGCGCGGCGGCGGCCCGCTCCCCCCGTGCGCCGTCACGCCCTGGCGTGCGACGCCCGGAGGGGCAGAAGCCG
>NZ_JBEYVJ010000363.1:0-6673 GCF_040643935.1 Kitasatospora sp. NPDC047058
GGACGGCGGCCGGGCACCGGTCGCCCACGGCACGGCCGCGGCCGCCCCGCCGGACTCGCCCTCCGGCGTAGCCCCGGGCGGCTCCTCCGCCGCCCCTTCCACCGGCGCTCCCACCGGCGCAGCCACCGGACCGGCAGCCGGGCCGACGGGCACCCCGGACTCCGCGACGCCGCCGGCCACCCCGGACGCGGCCGCCGGCTCCCCGGACGCGGCCGCCACCCCGTCCTCCACCGCGCTGGCCGGCCGGACGGTGCTGCTCGACCCCGGCCACAACCCCGGCAACTTCCGTCACACCACCGAGATCAACCGTCAGGTCGACATCGGCAACGCCCGCAAGGAGTGTGACACCACCGGCACGTCCACCAACGCCGGCTACACCGAGGCCGACTACACCCTGGACGTCTCCCGCCGGGCCCGCGAGATCCTCGCCGCCCGCGGCGCCACGGTGGTGCTGGTCCAGGACGGCGACCGGCCCTGGGGCCCCTGCATCGACGAGCGCGCCCGGGCGGGCGCCGAGGCGCACGCCGACGCGGCGGTCTCGGTGCACGCGGACGGCGGGCCGGCCGGCGGCAGCGGGTTCCACGTGATCATGCCCGCCAAGGTGGTCGCCGGGAAGGCGGACAACTCCGCGATCGTCGCCCCCTCGAACCGGCTCGGCCTGCTGCTGCGCGACAGCTTCCACGCGGCCACCGGCGAGCCGTACGCCGACTACGTCGCGAGCCAGGGGCTGGACACCCGCTCCGACCTCGGCGGGCTGAACCTCTCGACCGTTCCCAAGGTGTTCATCGAGTGCGGTAACATGCGCAACTCCACCGACGCCAGGCGGATGACGGACCCTCAGTGGCGCCAGCAGGCCGCCCAGGGGATCGCCGACGCCCTGACGACGTTTCTGACCACGCGGTAGGCGGCACACGCGGCAGCGGGCCCGGACCGAACGGCCGGACGGGCCCCGGGCGGCTGCCCGACCAGCAGGTGGCCGGCAGGAGTCGGACCCGCGCACTTTGCAACGAGTTCGCCCCATTCCCGAGCCCGCCGTGCACCTCCGAGGCGGTTGGCCCTAGGCTTCTGGTCCGTTCGGAGTTTTCCGGCCGGTCACGCCGACCACGCAAACCGCCGACCACGACACACCAACGAGGGGAACGTTAGTGAATCTGCGCGCTCTCACCAGGGGAGACGCCGCCGTCGCAGGTGCGGCCGTCCTGCTCTTCATCGCCTCCTTCCTGCCGTACTGGTCCGTGGACTGCAGCGGCAGGTACTGCGGCGACACCTCGACGAACGCCTGGGACAGCGACCTGTTCCCCATCCTGCCCTCGGTCTTCCTGCTCGGCATCCTCGCCGCCGTCCTGATCCTGGTGCAGCGCTTCCAGGGCGAGGCCGCGGCCAACCGCCAGGTGCTCGGCCTGCGGCTGGACCAGTGGGGCATCGCGTTCGCCGTCGCAGCGCTCTGGACCTCGCTCTGGTCCCTGGGCGGCGGCCCGAAGGGCATCGGCCACGGCTTCGGCGCCTGGCTCGCCGTCATCTCGCTGGTCGTGCTCGCCGGTGCCGCTGCGGCCGCTCCGCTGGTGCCCGCCCTGAAGGCGCCGCTGGTCACCGACAAGCCGGCCGCCCAGCCGGGCTTCCCGGGCGGCTTCCAGGCTCCGCAGCCCGGCCAGCCGGGCCAGCCGGGTCAGCCGGGCCAGCCCGGCCAGTACGGCTACCCGGCCCCCGGCCAGGACCCGATGCAGGCGCAGTCCCCGGCCTTCGGCGGCCAGCCCGGCGGCTACGGCTACCCGGCCCCGCAGGCCGGCCAGCCGCAGGACGCCGCCGCCCAGGCCGCCGCTGCCGCCGCCGCTCAGCAGGCCGCCGCCCAGCAGGCCGCGCAGGCGCAGCCCGCCCCGGCTCCGGCGCCCGACTTCGCGCCGTTCTGGTTCGCCGTCCCGGCGCCGCGTCAGCTGGCCCCGAAGGACAACCCGGCCGGCGCCCCGGTCGGCGACCTCGTCCCGGGCACCTGGTACCTGGCGGTCGAGCAGCGCGGTGCCGCGCTGGTCGCCCAGCTCCAGGACGGCACCCAGGGCCTGCTGGCCGACACCACGGGCATCCAGCGCGGCTGAACCGCCGCCCTCACCACCCGTCACACGCCGAAGGGGCGGGACCGGATCACTCCGGTCCCGCCCCTTCGGCGTTCCGCCCTTCGGCGTTCCGCCCTTCGGCGTTCACGCCGCGCCGCCGGCCTCAGCAGCAGTCCTGCACCACCAGCCCGGTGGGCAGGTGGTCGCCGCCGAACACCGCCACCGTGGCGGGGTCGCCGCCGAGCGCGGCGACGGCCAGCAGCAGCGCGCCGGCCGTCCAGGTGGTGCGCTCCTCGGGCCAGATGGCGTCGTCCTCGAAGACGTACCCGGTCCAGTACGACCCGTCTGCGTGCCGCAGGTGCTTCTGGATCCAGCGCAGGATGTCCACCGCGCGGTCGGACTCGCCGACCGCCCAGAGGGCCAGGGCCAGTTCGGCGCTCTCGCCGCCGGTGACCCAGGGGCGGTCGCTGACGCAGCGCACGCCGAGGCCGGGGACGACGAAGCGGTCCCAGTCCCGTTCGATCCGCTCCAGCGCGGCCCGGCCGCGCAGCGCGGTGCCGAGGACGGGGTAGTACCAGTCCATCGAGTAGCGGTCCTTGTCGAGGAACCGCTCGGGGTGGTGGGCGATCGCGTGGCGCAGCCGGCCGGCCGCGAGCTCCCAGTCGGGCTGCGGCTCCTCCAGGTAGTCGGCGATGGCCAGGCCGCAGCGGAGCGCGTGCAGGATGCTGGACGAGCCGGTGAGCAGCGCCTCGTCGGGCGCCTCGCCGTTCTCGTCGACCCGCCAGGAGACCGGCCCGCCGGACAGCCGCAGGCCGACGATGAAGTCCAGGGCCCGCCTGACCGCCGGCCAGATCCACTCCAGGAAGGTGTCGTCGCCGGTGCTGAGGTGGTGGTGCCAGACGCCGACCGCGATGTACGCGCAGAAGTTGGTCTCCTTGGCCGTGTCGGAGACCTGTGCGCCGGCGCCGTCCGGGCCGTAGGTGTAGGCCGCGTACCAGGAGCCGTCCGGGTTCTGGTGGTCCACCAGCCAGCGGTAGGCGGCCTCGGCGGCGGCGTGCTCACCGGCGGTGTCCAGGGCCATCGCGGCCTCGGTGTGGTCCCACGGGTCGAGGTGGTGACCGGTGAACCACGGTATTCCGCCGTCACGCTGCTGCTCGGCGAGGATGCTGCGGACGGTGCCGGCGGCCTGCTCGGCGTCGAGCACCCCGTCCAGCAGCAGCACCTCGGGGACGGCGGCGGTCACGCCACCCCGCCCGGGGCGCGGTTGGGCTTGGAGGCGTAGGCGACGAAGCTCTTGCCGATGACCGGGTTGAGCGCCTTCTCGGCGGCCTTGGTGAGGGTGCTGATCACCGGGGTGCCGACGATGTCCCAGACCAGCAGCTGGTGGTAGGCCTTGACCGGCAGCGCCTTGTCGTTGTCCACGCCGAGGGCGCACTTGATCCACCAGTACGGCGAGTGCAGCGCGTGCGCGTGGTGGGTGCCGTACGGCTCCAGGCCGGCGTCCTTGAGCTTGCCGAGCAGCTCGTCGCCGCGGTAGATCCGGATGTGGCCGCCCTCGACCTCGTGGTACTCGTCGGACAGCGCCCAGCAGATCTTCTCGGGCAGCCAGCGCGGCACGGTGACGGCGAGCAGACCGCCGGGCTTGAGCACCCGGAACATCTCGTTGAGCACGCCCTTGTCGTCCGGGATGTGCTCCATCACCTCGGAGATGATGATCTTGTCGAAGTACTCGTCCTCGAAGGGCAGGGCCAGCGCGTTGCCCTCCATGGCGACCGCCGACGCACCCTCGGGCGCCTCGCCGGCCTGCTCCATGGCCGCGAACCACTTCCTGACCTCGGCGATCTCCTCGGTGTTCTGGTCGAGGGCGATCACGTTGGCCCCGCGCCGGTAGCACTCGAACGCGTGCCGCCCCCCGCCGCAGCCCAGGTCGAGCACCCGGTCGCCAGGGGCGAGCGGGAAGCGCGAGAAATCAACGGTCAGCACTGCGGGGCTCCCATTCCTTTGGCACGAAACGTTTCTGACGACACGTCACGCCATGTCACGTCAGACAGAGGCTAGAAGGGCGAGGCGGATCCGCGGAGGACGGTTCCGCCCGACGGGCCGGGCCGTCAGGCCACGTACCGCCAGCCCGGACCGGAGCGGGCCCGCTGCCCGGCCCCGGTGGCGATCGCCGACCGGTAGCCCTCGACGGTCAGTTCGGCGGCCCGCTGCCAGGTGAACCGTTCGAGCACCCGTTCGCGCCCGGCCCCGCCGAGCTCGGCGCGCAGCTCCGGATCGTCGAGCAGCCGGCCGAGCGCCGCCGCCAGTGCGTCCGCGTCGCCCGGGGGGACGGCCAGGCAGGTCCCGCCGTCCGGCCCGGCCACCTCGGGGATCGCCCCGCCGGTGGTGGCGACCAGGGGCGTGCCGGTGGCCATCGCCTCGGCGGCCGGCAGCGAGAAGCCCTCGTACAGGGACGGCACGCAGGCCACCTCGGCCGACCGGTAGAGGTCGACCAGCTCCTGGTCCGTCAGGCCGCTGCGGAACTCGATGTGCCGCTCCAGGCCGAAGCGCCGCACGGCGTCGGTGACCGGCCCCTGCTCCTTCTGCGGCTTGCCGACCACCACCAGGTGCGCGTCGCGCTCGGTGCGGACCTTGGCCAGCGCCTCCACCAGGTACACCAGGCCCTTGAGCGGGACGTCCGCGCTCGACGTGGTGACGATCCGTCCGGGCACCCGCGCCACCGCGTCGGAGGGCGACCAGAGCCGGGTGTCGGCGCCGATCGGCACCACCGAGACCGCGCCGGGCGCGGCGCCCAGGTGCTCGACGATCTCCCGCTTCGAGCTGCCCGAGACGGTGATGATGTGCTCCAGCCGGGCCGCCACCCGGCGCTGCATCCGGGTGAAGGCGTACCAGCGGCGCAGCGACAGCCGCTTCAGCCGGGTGGGGGCCGCGTCCAGCTCCAGCTGCCGGTCGACGGTGATCGGGTGGTGGATCGTGGTGACCAGCGGGAACCCGTGCCGGGCCAGGCCGAGCAGCCCGTAGCCGAGGGTCTGGTTGTCGTGCACCACGTCGTAGCGGCCCTTGTGCAGGGCGAGGTAGCGGCGGGCGCGCAGCGAGAAGGTCAGCGGCTCGGGGAAGCCGCCGGTGCGCATGGTGGCGACCTCCAGCACGTCCACCGGGCCGCGGTACTCGGCGAGGTCCGGGGTGCGGAAGGGGTCGTCGGCGCGGTAGAGGTCCAGGCTGGGCAGCTCGACCAGGCGGACCGAGCCCGGGCCCTCGACCTCGTCCAGCACCGGGTACGGCTGGGCACCGATCACGTCCACGTGGTGGCCGAGGCGGGCCAGCTCGCGGGAGAGGTGCCGTACGTAGACGCCCTGGCCGCCGCAGAACGGGTCGCCGCGGTACGACAGCAGGGCAATCCGCAGTGGCTGTGCGGTCGCGGTCATCGTCGGCCCCCATCTCTGCGCTAGGTGTGCGATCCGGTGTGCGGGATGCTGCCGGTCGCTAAAGTAGATCAGGTTTCAGTCCGGTGTGGAGTTCACCGGCGACCATGTGAACAATGAGAGACCTCGAAGATACCGGCCCGTAGCTTTCCGTCAGGAGCCAGGGCTGGTGATTCACGCCACGCCGGAGCGGTCCGCCGGCCGGCCGGCCCGAACCGCCCGGATCCTGGTCCGACGCCGCTCCACAGGTACTCCAAAGCTGCTCCACATCTGCTCCGCACACCTGCTCGGTCCTCGCTCCGTACCTTCGTCCGGTCCGCGCTCCGACACCTGCTCCGACACCTGCTCCGACACCTGCTGCGTCCCCGCTCCGTAAGTGCTCCGGATCCGCCGGAGCACCTCGCCACTCTCGCGCCCCGGGAGCATCCTTGCCGTCGCCCGCCACGCCCGCGCCCGCCACCCCCGCGTCCGCCGTCACGCCGGCGGCCGCGCCCGCCGCAGACCCGCCGCTGACCGCCCGGCAGGCCGAGCGGCGGCGGCGGATCCTGCGCTCCGCGACCGCGCTGGCCGCCCGCGGCGGGTACGACGCGGTGCAGATGCGCGAGGTCGCGGAGGGCGCCGAGGTGGCGCTCGGCACGCTGTACCGGTACTTCCCGTCCAAGGTCCACCTGCTGGTCGCGGTCATGCTGGAGCAGTTGCAGGGCCTCCAGGAGCACGTCCGGCGGCACCCGCCGGCCGAGCCCGAACCGGCGCCGCGGGTCGCCGAGACGCTCACCCGGGCGTTCCACGCGCTCCAGCGCGAACCGCTGCTGGCGGAGGCGATGGTCCGCGCGCTCTCCTTCGCGGACCGCTCGGTCAGCGCCGAGGTGGACCAGGTGAGCACGGCCACCGGACAGCTCATCCTGGACGCGATCGGCCAGTCCGGGCCACCCACCGAGAGCCAGCGTGCCGCCGTCCGGGTGATCGAGCACACCTGGCACTCGGCGCTGGTCTCCTGGCTCTCCGGCCGGGCCTCGATCGCCGAGGTCCGCGCCGACCTGCACACCGCGGCGCGGCTGCTCACCCTGCCCTGACGACCGTGCTGCCCTGACGACCGTGCTGCCCTGACGGCGGGCGGGCGGGCCGGCGGGCCGACGGGTCGGGGCGGGTGCCTGGCGCGGGTGCTTCGGGGCCGCGGGGCGGCGCCCGCCCCGGGCCGCCGCG
>NZ_JBEYVJ010000364.1:0-6652 GCF_040643935.1 Kitasatospora sp. NPDC047058
TGGTTCCACTTCAGCGTCGGCCCGAAGCTGTGCCGCACCCCTCCGGATGGCCCGCGGTCAGGCGGCGACCAGCACCTCGGCCGGCTCCAGGGCCAGCTTCAGCACCTCCCGGACGTCCGAGACCGGGTGGACGGTGAGCCGCTCCAGCACCTCGGCCGGGACGTCGTCCAGGTCGGCCTCGTTCCGCTTGGGGATGATCACCGCGGTGACCCCGGCGCGGTCGGCGGCGAGCAGCTTCTGCTTCACCCCGCCGATCGGCAGCACCCGCCCGGTCAGCGACACCTCCCCGGTCATCGCCACGTCCGTCCGCACCTTGCGGCCGGAGAGCAGCGAGGCCAGCGCCGTGGTCATGGTGATGCCGGCGCTCGGCCCGTCCTTGGGGACGGCCCCCGCGGGGACGTGCAGGTGCACGCCGCGGTCCCGCAGCGAGGTGACCGGCAGCTCCAGCTCGGCGCCGCGCGAGCGGAGGAAGGAGAGCGCGATGTGCGCGGACTCCTTCATCACGTCGCCCAGCTGGCCGGTCAGGGTGAGCCCGGTCCCGCCGGTCTCCGCGTCGGCGAGCGAGGCCTCGATGTAGAGGACGTCGCCGCCGGCGCCCGTCACCGCCAGGCCGGTCGCCACCCCGGGAACGGCGGTGCGCCGCTCGGCCGGCTCCTGGGCCGCCTCGGGGACGTGGTGCGGCCGGCCGATCAGGGCCCGCAGCTCGCCGGCACCGATCTCCGCGGGCAGCTCGCGCTCGCCGAGCTCGGCCTGGGCGGCGACCTTGCGCAGCACCCGGGCGATCGAGCGTTCGAGGTTCCGGACGCCGGCCTCGCGGGTGTACTCGCCGGCCAGCCTGCGCAGCGCCTCCTCGTCGACCACGGCCTCGCCGTCCTTCAGGCCCGCCTTCTCCAGCTGGCGCGGGAGCAGGTGGTCGCGGGCGATGACGACCTTCTCGTCCTCGGTGTAGCCGTCGAGCCGGACCAGCTCCATCCGGTCGAGCAGCGGCTCGGGGATGGCCTCCAGCACGTTGGCGGTCGCCAGGAAGACCACGTCGGAGAGGTCGAGCTCGACCTCCAGGTAGTGGTCCCGGAAGGTGTGGTTCTGCGCCGGGTCGAGCACCTCCAGCAGGGCGGCCGCCGGGTCGCCCCGGTAGTCGGAGCCCACCTTGTCGATCTCGTCCAGCAGGACGACCGGGTTCATCGAGCCGGCCTCCTTGATCGCCCGGACCAGCCGGCCGGGCAGCGCACCGACGTAGGTGCGCCGGTGGCCGCGGATCTCCGCCTCGTCCCGGACGCCGCCGAGCGCGACCCGGACGAAGGTGCGGCCCATGGCGCGGGCCACCGACTCGCCGAGCGAGGTCTTGCCGACGCCGGGCGGGCCGACCAGCGCGAGCACCGCGCCGCCCCGGCGGCCGCCGACCAGTCCGAGCCCCTGCTCGGCCCGGCGCTTGCGCACCGCGAGGTACTCGACGATGCGGTCCTTCACGTCGGCCAGGCCGGCGTGGTCGGCGTCCAGCACCGCGCGGGCGCCGGCGATGTCGTAGGCGTCCTCGGTCCGCTCGTTCCAGGGCAGCTCCAGGACGGTGTCCAGCCAGGTCCGGATCCAGGAGCCCTCGGGCGACTGGTCGGAGGCGCGCTCCAGCTTGTCGACCTCCTTCAGCGCGGCCTCGCGGACCTTCTCCGGCAGGTCGGCGGCCTCGACCCGGGCGCGGTAGTCGCCCTCCTCGTCGGCCGGGTCGCCGTTCAGCTCGGCCAGCTCCTTGCGGACGGCCTCCAGCTGGCGGCGGAGCAGGAACTCCTTCTGCTGCTTGGCCACGCCCTCCTCGACGTCCTTGCGGATGGTGTCGTTGACCTCCTCCTCGGCGAGGTGGTCGCGCAGCAGGCCGAGGGCGTACTCCAGCCGGGCCACCTGGTCGGCCTCCAGCAGCACCTTGAGCTTCTGCTCCGCGGTGGCGAAGGGCGCGTAGCCGATGTTGTCCGCCAGCTCGCCGACGCCCTCGATCTGGGCCACCCGGTCGACGATCTGCCAGGCGCCGCGCTTGCGCAGCCACTGGGTGGAGAGCGTCTTGTACTCCTTGACCAGCTCGGCGGCCCGCCCGGCCACCGGGGTGCCGGCCGGGGACTCCCGGAACGGCGTGGTCTCCACCCAGAGGGCGGCGCCGGGCCCGGTGGTGCCGACGCCGATCCGGACCCGGCGCACGGCGCGGACCAGCGCGGCCGGGTCGCCGTCGGCCAGCCGGCCGACCTGCTCGACGGTGGCGAGGGTGCCGACCGCCGCGTACGAGCCGTCCACCCGCGGGACCAGCAGGACCTGGGGCTTGCCGGCGCCGGCCGCGGCGCGCGCGGCCTCGACCGCGGCCCGCACCTCGGTGTCCTTCAGGTCCAGCGGGACGACCATGCCCGGGAGCACGACCTCGTCGTCGAGCGGCAGCACGGGCAGGGTGAGCGGTGTGGACGTCGATGCCATGATCTCTCCCCAGTCAGTGAAGTTGAGTTGCCCTGACTAAGGTTTCGCGAGCGCCGGATGTTCCCCGGGATCTGTTCGCCATGAGCGAACACGGAGGGCCGCAGACGGGCCTGTCAAAAACGCCCCGGGAAGGTCACATCCGGTCGAGCACGGCCGCCCCGCCGGAGGCGGACGCCGGTGCGGAGGAAGGGGAGGAGGAAGGGGAGGAGGAAGGGGAGGAGGAAGGGGACGGCGACGCCGGCTCGCGACGGCGCGACCGGCGGTCCGGCCCGCCCCGCAGCCAGCGCCAGAGCGCCACCCCGGCCAGCAGGGCCACCGGGTGGCCGATGCCGGTGACCAGGTCCTGGTCGGTGGCGTACTGGTCGGCCAGCAGCGCCCCCGCCCCGCCGAGCGCCAGCAGCCGGCCGCGCCACGGGAGCAGCCCGGCCAGCGCGCCGAGGCTGGCCAGCACGCCGTAGCTGACGCCGATGTCCAGGTGGTCCATCGCCTCGGACTCCAGCCGCCCGGTCTCCACGCAGAGGATGACGACCGACTGGGAGAGCACCGTGGCACCGATGTGCCCGGCCGCGAAGACCGCCGCCGCCCGGCCCGCCCCGACCCGGCGCTCCAGCGGGGCGACGGTGAAGGCGAAGGCCCAGAGGTACGGCATCCAGATCGTCCCGGCCACCCAGAAGCCGCTGAACAGCAGCGCACGCAGCGGGTGGTGCAACAGGTTGTGCCCGTCCGAGCTGGACGCCTCCTGGAGGCGCAGCACCAGCCCGGGGTCGGCCAGCTTGGCGAACGTGGTGGTGGCGCAGACCACCGCGAGGTAGCCGAGCGCGAAGGGGTTGCGCCGGGGTGTCGGCACCCGGGCCAGCAGCCAGTCGACCACCGCGGCCCGCAGGCCGTACCGCAGCAGCCCGTACGGGGGTCCGGCACCGGGGGCCGGACGCGGACCGGGGCCGGCGCCGGGCCGCGGCCCGTCCCGCCCGGAACCCGTCCGCAGCCCCGCCATGCCGCCTCCGCTCCAGACCCGCAGCAACCGGCTGTTGTCCGGTGCCCAAGGTACCGGCGCGCGCCGGAATTCCCACCCCCGTGATTCTTGTCGTGACCACGGTACGTCGGGCTCCTGGGAGTCTGCTGGGAAATCCCCGTGAAGACCGGTGAACGCCAGGACACCGGAACTCCCGGCTTTGGTCCGTACCTACCCTCCGCTTACGCACGAGTAGCCCCTCTGACCGGCGGCTCCGCACCAACTGGAGCGCATACGTACCGTTACGGAGTGAAAAATCGCCGGGTAAGGTATCGGCCCGTGCCCACTCGTGAGTGGGCCGGAGGGCGGCCCGACAAGCGGCCCACGGGCCGGAATTGTCCGGTCCACCTGCCGGAAAGCACCCGCGGTCCGTACGCTGCGACATGTGCGTGAACCGTGGGCGGTCCACACCTGCCCTCCGGCTCACGCACGCACGACGGGACGGCGGACCCGGCACAGTCCACGACGGAACAAGACTACGAGCGGAGCCCCTGCCATCCCCACAGGTGGCCGGCCCGCAGCCCTGGGGGCGGTGGCGTGACCGTGACAGAAATTCAGCAGGACAACCAGAACAGCGGCGCGGTGAGCAGCCAGCGCAGAGTGCTGGTGGTGGAGGACGAGCCCACGATCGCCGAGTCGATCGCCGCCCGTCTGGGCGCGGAGGGCTTCAAGGTCGCCGTGGCCCACGACGGCCCGGGCGCCGTCGACGGCTTCCACACCTGGCAGCCCGACCTGGTCGTGCTCGACATCATGCTGCCCGGCTTCGACGGCCTCGAGGTGTGCCGCCGGATCCAGGCACAGCGCCCGGTGCCGGTGCTGATGCTGACCGCGCGCGACGACGAGACGGACCTGCTGGTCGGCCTCGGCGTCGGCGCCGACGACTACATGACCAAGCCCTTCTCCATGCGCGAGCTGGCGGCCCGGGTCAACGTGCTGCTGCGCCGCGTCGAGCGCGCCCAGCAGGCCGCCCGCACGCCCGCGCTCGGCTCGCTGCGCTTCGGCGAGCTGGAGATCGACCACGTGCAGCGCCGGGTCCGGCTGGCCTCGGGCGACGTCCACCTGACGCCGACCGAGTTCGACCTGCTCGCCTGCCTGGCCGCCCAGCCGCGCGCGGTCCTCACCCGCGAGCAGCTGCTGGCCGAGGTCTGGGACTGGACGGACGCGTCCGGCACCCGCACCGTCGACAGCCACGTCAAGGCACTGCGGCGGAAGATCGGCGCCAGCTGGATCCGCACCGTGCACGGCGTCGGCTACGCACTGGAGGCCCCGCTCTCCTAGCGGCGCCTCGGGCGACGGGCCTCCGGGGGGCCCGTGTCCCGAACCGCCGTGCCCACCCCGCGGGGACCACCGCGCGGGGACCACAGCACGCGGGGGATCTCAGGGGAGCAATGACCTTTCCACAGCAACGCAACGGGGACGCCGAAGGCACCCGGCGGCCCACGCTGGCCGCCCGCGCCGCCCGCCGGGTCTGGGCCGACATCCGGCCGCTCGACCCGGTCCGCTCGATCAAGGGCAAGCTCGCCCTCCTGGTGATCGTCTCGGTCTTCCTGGCCACCGGCATGGTCGTGGTGGCGATCCGGTCCGAGACGCAGATCCGGATCATCATGGTGTTCTCCATGATCGCCTCGCTGCTCTTCATGCAGTTCCTCGCGCACGGGCTGACCGCCCCGCTGCGCGACATGACCGCCGCCGCCCGCGCGATGGCCTCCGGCGACTACAGCCGCCGGGTCGAGGTGAACTCGCGCGACGAGATCGGCGAGCTGGCGGCCACCTTCAACCAGATGGCGGCCGATCTGGAGGCCGCCGACCGGCACCGCCGCGAGCTGGTCGCCAACGTCTCGCACGAGCTGCGCACGCCCATCGCCGCGCTGCGCGCCGTGCTGGAGAACGTGGTCGACGGTGTGGTCCAGCCGAACCCGGCGACCCTGGGTGCGGCACTGGAACAGACCGAGCGGCTGGGCCGGCTGGTCACCCACCTGCTCGACCTCTCCAAGATCGACGACGGCGTGGTCGACCTGGACGCCCGCCCCTTCGAGGTGCGCGAGTTCCTGGACGGCGTGCTGCGCGGGGTGACCGTGGACGGCGCGACGGCCGGCGGGGCGTTCTCCCGGCGCGGGGACGTCCGGCTGGCCCTGGAGGTCAGCCCGGCCGGCCTGACCGGCGTGGCGGACCCGGAACGGCTCCACCAGGTGGTCGCCAACCTGGTCGACAACGCCTGCAAGCACTCCCCGCCCGGCGGCACCGTGACGGTCCGCGCCCGGCCCGGGGAAGGACCGGGCGCACTGCTGCTGGAGGTCGAGGACGAGGGTCCCGGCATCCCGCCGGCCGACCGCAGCCGGGTCTTCGAGCGGTTCAGCCGCAGCGGCACCGCCACCGCCCAGGGGCCCGGCGCCGACGGCGGCACCGGCCTGGGGCTGGCCATCGCCCGCTGGGCGGTGGACCTGCACGGCGGACGGATCGCGGTCGCCGAGGCCGCCCGCGGCTGCCGGATCGAGGTCCGGCTGCCCGGCCCGCGCTGAGCGCGCCGCCCGGTGCCGGCGACGACGGCACCGGGCGCAGCCGCGGTCGCGGTCGCAGTCACAGTCGCAGTCGAACGAGCTCCGCCCGTATGTCACAGAAGCGACACAGACGTATACGGATCTCGGCAAGAGGTTTTGTCCGTTTTTGCCCGGGTATGGGACTCGATCAGGCGCGATCGGTTCCCTTCCCCAGCGACTTTCTAACGCACATTTTCAGCCAAACTGCAGGTCAGGACTGTGATCTGGGCGACGCCTGAGCCCTGGGGACTGCGCGATCACTGGTCAGGGGCGTAGCCTTAATCCCCGCTGTCCAAACATCCCAAAAGGAAGCGGAAGAGGGCGGTTGCCGCCGTGTCGCAGTCCCAAGAACCCCCGAACAGCTCGGCTAGCTCCACTGGCTTCGGCCCCAATGAGTGGCTCGTCGACGAGATCTACCAGCAGTACCTCCAGGACCCGAACTCGGTCGACCGAGCCTGGTGGGACTTTTTCGCCGACTACAAGCCCGGTACCGAGGTGACTTCAGTGACCCAGGCCGCGACCCAGGTCGGCCCCACGCCGACCCCCGTTGCCGCCCCCGCGCCCGCCGCTGCCGTTCCGGCCGCAGCCCCCGCCGCCCCGGCCGCGCCCGCGCCGGCCCCCGCGGCTCCGGCTGCCCCCGCCGCCCCGGCCCCGC
>NZ_JBEYVJ010000365.1:0-6594 GCF_040643935.1 Kitasatospora sp. NPDC047058
CGCCACCTCCGCCTTGAGGATCTGCATCTTGCTCGGCATGTTCGGCGCCGTCTGCACCAGGGCGGCGATCGCGGCGGTGGCCGTGCGCGCGGCGGGCCGCAGGCCGGCCAGTGCCGGGAGGCCGGCCAGCGGGAGCGGGCCGTGGGCGGCGGCCTTCAGGACGGCGGGCAGGGCGAGCGCGAAGCGTTCGGTCTCCTCGCGGTCGAGCACCTGCGGGCAGGCGAGCAGCGCGAACTCCAGGCTGCCGGAGGTCCGCAGGATGGTGAGCAGGGTGCGGACCGGAAGCGGCTGGTCGGGCAGCCAGGTGAGTTCGGGGTCGGCGGCCGGGGCCGGGCGGGCCTCGGACATCGCCTCGGGGATGGCCATGCTGAGGTCGTTGACGACCACCTGCCGGGCGAAGCGGACGCCGCGGACGTGGGCCACGTCCTCGATCAGCTGCCAGACCTCACCCGCGTTGAGCGTGCTGTGCCAGTAGCCCGCGAGCGCGGCCGCCTTCGCCCGGCCGATCAGCTCGTCCAGGTCGGCGGTGCCGGTGTCCAGCGCGAGCAGGGCGTCCTGGGCGAGGGTGCCGATGTGGTCGGCGAGCACGGCGCGCTGGCGGTTGGCGGAGAGCGCGGCGAGGACGAGCCCGGTCCGGCCGGCCCGTTGGGCGACCAGCGCGGCGAAGGCCGCGAGCAGGACGACCGAGGGGGTCGCGCCGGTGCGCCGGGCGACGGCGGAGAGATCGGCGGCGGAGGAGCGGGAGCGCAGCACCACGGCGGACATGCCGGTCGCCGGGCCGGTGATCCGCGAGTCGGCGTAGACCGCCTGCGGACCGGTGGCGAGGATCCGCTCCCAGTGCCGGAGAGCAGCCACGGCCTTGCGCCGGCCCTGGTCGCTCCGCTCCCGCGCGGCCACCTGCAGCGGGGTGAGCCCGGTCACAGGCGGCAGTTCCTTGCCGGCGGCGAGGGCCAGCCAGTCCTGGATCAGCAGGGTGGTCGCGACGCCGTCGGCGCCGGCGTGGCAGACCACCACGATCAGCCGCAGCGCCCGGCCGACGTCCGCCAGCAGGGTGAAGCGGAGCCGGGGGCCGGCCGCGAGGTCGAACGGGACGGCCACCTCGGCGCGGCCCGACCCGGCGGCGAGCAGGTCGAGTTCGGCGTCCGTCCGGCCGGGTCCGGGGTCGTGTACGGTGACCGTGAACTCGCCCTCGCCGCGCACCTCCTGGCGTTCCGGGAAGGCGTCCGGGCCGTCGCCCGGCGGGAAGACGGTACGCAGGGACTCGTGCCGCTCGATCAGCGCGCGCAGTGCGTCGAGGGCGGCGGACAGGGTGGTTCCGTCGGGGACCGGCCAGACCGCCTCCTTGTTGATCTGCTCGGGGAGGTCGCGCCGGATGCAGCGGATCATGTTGTCCTGGCCGAGGGTGAGCGGCCCTGAGCCGCTGCTCGCGCCGCCGTACCGGACCGTGATCCGCCGGCTGGTCTCTGTCACGTCGTCCGTGCCCTTCGGCTTGCCGGGGGTGTCAGCGGGGTGTCGGGGTCCGGGCGGCTGTCAGCGAGCCGGCCCCAGCCTTTTTGGGGGTACCTGATGCATAGTCATCGTGTCGATGCAACAGCGGTATTGAAGGTCTGCGGCGCCGTCCAGTGGTGCACCCGGAGCCGGAACGGCCGGTCGCCCAGGGCTGCCACGGCGGCGCGGAACGGCCCGGGCACCACGGCGTCCGCGATCCGGCACGGGCCGTCGCCGAGGGCCCGCGCGTCGGCGAGGACGAGCGGTGCCGGGCCGGCCAGCGGCAGCCCGAAGCCCTGGACCAGCCGCCCGCCGTACGCCTTGACGCAGGCCTCGCGGCGGCACCACAGCTCGGTGAACCGCTCGGCCAGCTCGGCGGGTGAACCGGCTCCGGCCAGGGCCGCGGCTTCGTCCGCCGGGAAGTAGCGGCGGGCGATCCGGGCTGCGACGCGCGGGTCGCGGACCTCCTCGACGTCCACGCCCACCGGCCGTCCGGCGGCCAGTGCGATGACGGCGAGTGCGCCGGAGGCGGAGTAGCTCACACCGAGGCCGTGACCGCGGGCACCGGCCGGCTCGGGTTTGCCGTGTGGGCCGTACTGCCAGGCGAGTCGGTCCGGGCGCAGGCCCAGCCGCTCGGCCACGAGCAGCCGGACGACGCCGTGCACGACGGTGAAGCGGCGGCCGAGGCCGGAGTCGGGGCCGGCGGCGCGGGCGCGTTCGCCGGGGTCGAGCAGGCGGCCCAACTCCACTGCCACGTCGTCGGGTTGGTCGGTCGGGACGATCCAGAGGTCGATGACCTCGGCCGCTGGTTCGGCGATCACGAACCTGTCGGCGGTCACGGCCCCGCCCGGAGCGTCAGGGTGCTGAGGATGCCGAGCCGGCGGTCGAGGTCGGCGGCCAGTACCGGCCGGCCCTCCGCCTGCCAGCCGGAAAGCCGTGCGGCCAGCGCCGACCAGAGGCCGGTGAAGGGCTGGCCGGGGGTCGCCGTCGCCACCCCGCCCGGTTCCGGGCCGGCCGCGAGGCCGGGGCCGAGCAGCACCGCAGCTCCCTCGCCCAGCGCCTGTACCTCGGCCCGGACCTCCTCCGCCGCGAGTCCGGCATCGGCCAAAGGAGACTGACGTATCGTCAGTCCCTCGCGATCCTCCGCCTCGTCGCAGACCAGCACGACCGCGCAGTGCCGCTCGGGCAGCTCGACCGGAGCGGCTGCCCGGTAGTGCAGCGCGGTCTGCTCGGCCAGCACCACCACCGCGCGGCGGCAGGCCCCGGTCCGGTGGTACTCGCCGGCGATCCGCAGGGCGGTGAACGCGGCGGCCGTTCCCTGGTCGCAGATCGCGAAGGAGAGCGGCCGGCCCGGGCAGGACCGGCTGAGCGCCAGCGAACTGGGTGCGCCCGGGCGGACGTCCGGGGAGTCGAAGGCCAGGATCAGCAGGTCGACCGGCAGCCCGTCGGCGAGCGCCGCGCCCAGCAGGCCCTCGGCCATCTCCTCATAGGAGTGCCCGGCGCCCTCGGCGAGCAGGTCCTCCCGCAGCGGCAGGCCGTACGGACGGACCAGGTCCGAGACGAACACCCGCAGGTCCGGGTCGAGCGAGGTCTCCGACCGGCCGTCGACGTGGGCCGCCAGGGCGCGGGTGACGGCCAGGCCCGGAGCGGGAGCGGCGGGCACCCGGTCAGTCCTCGGCGATGATGTGGCCGGCCACGTAGTCGGCGAGGCTGGTCACCGAGCGCAGGTCGTCCTCGCCGATCTGCTCCACGTCGACCTGGATGTCCAGCGCCTCCTCCACTTCGAGGATCAGCTCGATGGTGCTCGCCGAGGTGAGGCCGAGGTCGTCGAAGAGGCAGGCGTTCTCCGGGATCTCCGGGAGGTCGCGCTTGAGGACGCGTGGCAGCAGCTCGCCGAGGCTCTGCAGGATCCGGTCGCGCAGTTCGGCATCAGTGGTCTGGACCGCGGGGTCTGGCATGGATGTCCCGTCCCGTCGTGCGTGAGAGGTGAGTGGGATGCGATGGCCGGGCAGCCGGGGGTGGCGTGGCCGTCGTCGGCCGGGGCGGCGCCCGGCAGGCACCCGGAGCCGGGGCCGCGGCCGGGCCGGCGCATCGGCAGGTTCCCGTTCCTGATGATGCGTCAGTGCTCGACGGCCATGGCGGAGAACGTGGCTCCGATGCCGGCGGCGGCGATCAGGTAGCGGTCGCCGCGACGGAGCAGCCCCCGTGTGGTGGCGGTGTGGAGATTGATGAGGCTGTCTGCAGCGAAACTGTGCCCGACCGACGGCACGTTGTCCAGCACCACCTTGTCGACCGGGTACCCGATCCGGCGGCAGATCATCCGCCAGGAGGCCTGGTTGACGTTGTGCGGAAGGACCGCGGCCAGGTCGGAGAGGTCCAGACCTGCCTGGTCGAGGGCGGCCTCGACCGCCTCGATCATCACCGCCGGGTACTCGCGCTGGTACCGGGCGAGCAGGTCCGGGTCCTCGGCCAGCCGGCCGTCGAACTCGGGCCGGTGGCGGACGGCGTAGGAGAGCACGCGGTTGCGCTCGCCGGTCGCGCGGACCAGGCACGCGGCCGCTCCCTCGGCGAAGATCCCGGTCTCGGGCACCACCTGGGCGTCCCTGGTGAAGGTCTTCTCCCCGGCCAGGACCAGTGCCAGAGCCTCCGGGTCGTCGGCGCCGGCCAGCAGCCGGCCGGCCAGGTCGACGGCCAACAGGCCCACCGCGCAGGCGTGGTGGGTGACGGTGAAGGCACTGGCGTGCGCCAGGCCGTAGCGGTCGAGCAGGTCGTGCAGCGGGCTGAGCGGGTACGGCACCGCCACCGGCATGCTGCGCGCGTGGATCACGAAGCGGACGTGCCGTTCGCGTCCGCGCAGCTCCGGAAGCGCCTCGACGGCGGCGCCGAGCAGGTCGGGCAGCTTCCCGTCCGGGTCCAGTCGCAGCTGGTCCAGGCCGTGGAAACGGCGGAAGAGTCGAAGTTGACGTGGGGTCAGGCCGATCCGGTCGCCCACCGCCTCGATGGGCACGGCGTGGTGGGGGAGGTGAACGGCCACTGCCTCCAGTGCGGTCACGCGGGCTAGTATTCCGACGCCCGACGGGTCGCACAAGTGATCTCGGGCCCGCTTCGGACTCCAGGGCACCGCCCTGGTCCCGCCCCACGCCGTCGAGCCGGTGGAGCCTCCATGACCGATCACGTCCCTTCCCTCCCCCCTGCCCGGGTCCGCCCCGACCTGGTCGAACTGCTGGTCGCGGCGGCCGACGCGCCGCCGCAGTGGGCCGCACTGGTCACCCCGCAGGCCCGGCTGGACGCCGACCTGATGCTGGACGAGTGCGAACTCGCCGCCCTGGACGCGCTGCTCACCGAGCGGTTCGGGTCCGCGGCCGGTCCGGCGGCGCTGCGCGCCGGACTCGACCTGGCCGGACTGGAGGCGCTGACCGTTGCCGACGTGCAGCGGCTGCTGCCCCGGGAGGCGGACCGGTGAGCCGGTTCCTGCTGGTGGTCCCGCCGTTGACCGGGCACGTGAACCCGGCCGCCGGGATCGCGCGGGAGCTGGCCGCCCGCGGCCACGAGGTGGCGTGGACGGGCACCGAGTCGGTGCTGCGGCCGTTGCTCGGGCCGGACGCGCGGGTGCTGGGCACCGGCACCCGGGCGTTCCGGGCGCAGGGCGGGCACGGGCTGGCCGCGCTGCGTTCGCTCTGGGAGGGGTTCGTCGTCCCGTACGCGCGGTTCACCGCCAAGCCGCTGGACGCGGCGGTGCGCGAGTTCCGCCCGGACGCGCTGCTGGTCGACCAGCACACCCCGGCGGGCGCGCTGGTCGCGCACCGGCACGGCCTGCCCTGGGTGAGTCTGGCGCCGGGCGCGATGGAACTGGGCCGGCCGTTCCGGGCGTTGCCACAGGTCGAGGCCTGGGTGACCGGGCTGCTCCGGGGGCTCTGGCAGCGGGCCGGGCTGCCGGAGGACGAGTACACCGACCCGCGCTTCTCCCCCGCCCTGGTGCTGGCGACGACCGGTGCCGCACTGACCGGCCCGGTGCCGTTCCCGGCGCAGGTCGCCCTGGTCGGGCCGGTGCTGTCCGGGCGGCCCGCCGGTCCGGCCTTCCCCTGGGAGCGGCTGGCGCCCGGGCGGCGGCGGGTCCTGGTCACCATGGGCACGCTGGCCGGTGAACTCGGCGCCGGCTTCCACGCCCGGGCCGTCGAGGCGCTCGCGCGGTGCGGCGACGACGTGCAGCCGGTGATCGCGGCGCCGCGCGCGCTGCTGCCCGCACTGCCGGAGCACGCGGTCGCGGTGGACCGGGCGCCGGTGCTGGAGCTGATGGCGCGCGGCGCCCTGGACGCGGTGCTCTGCCACGGCGGGATGAACACCGTCGGCGAGGCGCTCGCGCACGGGCTGCCGCTGGTGACCGCGCCCATCCGGCACGACCAGCCGTTCGTCGCGGCGCAGGTCACCGCGGCCGGCGCCGGGCTGCGGGTGCCGTTCGCCCGGGTCTCGCCGGAGCAGCTGGCGGGGCGGCTGCGCACCGTGCTGGACTCGGGCACCCACCGGGAGGCCGCGGCCCGGGTGGGGGCGGCGTTGCTGGCGGGCGGCGGCGCGGTGACGGCGGCCGACCGGCTGGAGGCGCTGGTCGCGGGCGGGACGGACCGTCGGAATCCATTGGTCTAGGCCATTGTTTCCGGGGTGCCGCAGCCTCTAGGGTGGCGCCCACACCCCTTCCGCAGTACTCCTTCCCGCATCCCCGTACGGGAGTTCCGGTTGATCGAGACCAAGGGACTACGCAAGTCCTACCCGTCCAAGAAACGCGGTCAGAGCGCCGTCGACGCCGTGCGCGGTATCGACCTGGGCGTGGCCGCAGGCGAGATCTTCGGCTTCCTCGGCCCCAACGGGGCCGGCAAGACGACCACGCTGCGCATGCTCGCCACGCTCATCCGGCCGGACGGCGGCGCGGCCCGGGTCGCCGGCGCCGACCTGCTCGCCGACCCGGCCGAGGTCCGCCGCCGGATCGGCTACGTCGCCCAGGGCGGCGGCACCACCGACGCCGTCAGCGCCTCCTCGGCGCGCCGGAGCGCCGAGGCCTTGCCGGTGCCGTGCATCCGGGCCTGGAGCACCAGCTCCTCGCGGGCGCTGACG
>NZ_JBEYVJ010000366.1:0-6590 GCF_040643935.1 Kitasatospora sp. NPDC047058
GGCCGCCGCCAAGGCGCTGGCCGGCGTGGTCGCCGACGAGCTGACCCCGCAGAAGGTGATCCCCTCGCCGTTCGACGAGCGGGTCGCGCCGGCGGCACCGGTTGGCGGACCCGTTGTCGGATCGTTGCCGGATGGGCTGATCTTGGTGAGAAATCCGGTGAGAGGCGCGGGCTTCCATACGGGCGCTCGCCGCCAGCGGGGCGGCGGGCACCGACGTTGAGGAGCCCGTGATGGCGACGCCGCCCGAGATCGACCACGCCGTGATCGCCGCGCTGTACCAGTCCCGGATGGCCACGGCCGAGCAGCTGCGTGTCCTGCACACCCCGAACAGCAAGCCGGAGCTGATGCGCCGCCGCCTTCGCCGGCTCAAGGTCGAGGGCCTGGTCGAGGACGTCACTCTCCCGCAGGCCGGGAAGCTGCGGGCCTGGTTCCCGACCGAGCGGGGCGCGCGGATCGCCGCCCGCTTCCCGGAACTGGAGGGCGTGGCTTCCCCGCCGCTGCCCGAGGACAAGACCGAGGCGCGGCTGCGGGTCGGACACATCCTGGCCGTCACCCGCACCCAGGCCGCGTTCGTCGCCGGCGCCCGCCAGGCCGGGGACGAGTGCGCGCCGCTGGACTTCCTACCCGAGGTCTACCACCGCTACGGCGAAGGACGGGACGGCGCCGTCATCCCCGACGGCCTGCTGCACTACGCGACCGGCGGGCCCGGCCGGGCGCTGCACCGGGCATTCGTCGAGGTCGACCGCGGCACGATGGCCAGCGAGAAGCTCGCCGCCAAGCTGATCAGCTACGCCGGCTTCCGCGCACACCACCCGATCCCGCCCCACCTGCGGCGCACCTCCCACGCGCAGAGCATCCTGTCGGCCTGGCAGCAGCACTACGTCGTCTTCCCGCGGCTGCTGTTCGTCCTGGCGGACACCGGCGAGCGTGCTGCCCGGCAGCGCATCCGTGACCTCCAGGCCCTTGCCGACGGCCACCCGCTCGTCGCCCGGATGCTGATGACCGTGAAGGCCGGCGCGGCCCGCCTGGCCGACCTGGAGCAGCACGGCACCAGCGCGGCGGTCTGGCACACCCTCACCGATCACACGCGGCCCTTGTGCGGGGCCTGGGCGCTGTAGGACGCAGCTTGGTGGTCCTGGCCGTATCAGCCGGACGCGGTCGCGAGGCGGTGGACCTGGGCGGTCACCAGGTCACTGCGCAGGGCAGGTGTGCGAGCGGTGTCGTCGCCGGTGAGGAGAAGGACACGGTTGTCGCCGACGGCCGCGTAGACGTAGACACGCGTGAACCCGCCCTGGGACGCCACCGCGCCGGTCGGTGCGACGATACGGAAGCCCACGGCCGGAACCTCCAGCCCCTCGACGGGAACCGCCTCGACCCGCAGCTGCAGCCCGCTCCCCGCCCGGAAGCGGGTGCAGCCACCGCCGTACACGGCACGCTCAAGCGCGTCGAAACGTTCCCGGGACCGCCCGTCGGGAATGCTCCCGAGGTCCGCCAGGGTCCGGTTGCCGAGCACGTTGTTGCCGGTGACGTACCAGCGACGGGCGGAGTCCCGCAGCTGCTCGGAAACCGCGGTGAGCACCGGCCCGCACGCCGGGTACTGCTGGATCTGGTCGGCCAGGTCGGCCGGTGTGCCGGGCGCGACCTTGGCGGGCTCGGTCGTGCTACCCGACGGCAGGTCGGCAACCTGCAGGAGCGCGGCGTCCAGCTGCTCCCGGGACAGGGGGGCGAGCGGCCGCCACGGCGCGGCCGACAAGGCCAGCGGGGACGCCGGAGCCGGTGGAGACGACGCAGACGCAACGGCACCACGGTCAGGACCGGCCGGAGACGCAGCCCCCGGGGCCGGTGCGGACGAACAACCCGCCATGAGACCGGTCATCGCCAGCATCACCGGCGCCAAACGGACGACGAACCGCGTCAAAGGGTGTCTCCTGATCTCCCGCTTCCCGTCGGACAACGGCCTCCGGAACAGGCCGGGACGGACACGGTCATTATGATCATTCGCCCGAGCGGCACGCTCAGCATTTTTCCCACGAACGGCACGGCCGCTCCCGACGCCCGCACGCGCGGCGAGGCCTGCGGCCCGCTCGACCTCCTCCCTCCCCCGAGCTACCGGTCGAGGGCGGCTGGGTGTACCGGCCCGCCGCCGAGTCGCCTACACCACTGGAACCGGCGACGACCGGCACCGGCTGCGGGCGTTCGTCGAAGTCGACCGCGGCACGATGGCTAGCGAGAAGCTCGCTGCCAAGCTGATCGGCTACGCCCGCTTCCGCGAGCACCACCCGATCCCGCCCCACCTGCGGCGTACCGTCGGCGCGCAGAGTGTCCTGCCGGCCTGGCAGCAGCACGACGTGGTCTTCCCGCGGCTGCTGTTCGTCCTGGCCGACACCGGCGAGCGTGCCGCCCGGCAGCGCATCCGCGACCTCCAGGGCATCGCCGATGCCCACCCGCTGGTCGCCCGGATACTGATGACCGTGAAGGCCGGCGCGGCCCGCCTGGCCGACCTGGAGCAGCACGGCACCAGCGCGGCGGTCTGGCACACCCTCAGCGACCACACGCGGCCCCTGCGCGGGGCCTGGGCGCTGTAGGACGCAGCAGCCGGTCCGGGCTGGGGCGGCATCAAGGTGTCGGCCCTGGCCATCAAGGGATCCGGAGCCACCATCAAGGTGTCCCGGGCCCGGGCATCAAGGAGTCCGGGGCCACCAAGGTTTCTGGGGCGGACCATCAAGGAAGCCACCAACATTGGTGGCCGTTCGCGGCACCAACGTTGGTGGGGGCCGTTACGTGATCGTTGCGGCCAAGGGGGCTGTTCACCAAGGGATCCGCCAAGGTTCGCGGGGTTCAGTTCGGCGACCGCGCGGGGCACCAGGCCCCGCGCCCAGGCGACAGGGGCACCCGCGATGACGAAGTACGACCACGCCGGGAAGAGGACCAGGGCGAGGACCGGTGCGGAGCCGGACGGCGAGACCCGGGAGGTGGAGATCACCTGGGCAGTGGTGGCGTCGCTGTTCCAGTTCCGGATCGCCACCGCCGAGCAGCTGCGCCAGCTGCACGCCCCGGACAGCAGCATCGAGAAGATGCGGGCCCGGCTGCGCAGACTGCGCGAGCAGGGGCTGGCCGAGGAGCTGGTGCTGCCGCAGTCCGGGCGGGCGAAGGGCTGGTTCCTGACCGAGCACGGCGCGAGGATCGCCGGCGTCTTCCCCGAGCTGGCGGATATCCCCGCGCCCAAGCTGCCCGGCGACAAGGAGGGCTTCAAGTTCACCCTGTACCACCAGCTCGCCGTCGTACGGACCCACCTGGTGTTCCTCGCCGACGCCCGCAAGCGGGGCGACGCCTACGGGCCGTTCGACCTGATCCCGGAGATCACCCACCGCTTCGCCGAAGGCAAGGAGGGCACCGTGCGCCCGGACGGCCTGCTCCACTACGGGCGCACCGCCGGCGAGCGCCGCTCCACCCACCAGGCGTTCGTCGAGGTCGACCGCGGCACCATGGGCGGCACCCGGCTGGCCGCCAAGCTGAACGCCTACGCCCGCTACTGGGCAACCGCGCCACTGCCGCCCGGCGTCCGGCACGGCACCATCGAGGCCCAGGGCGGCGGCGATCCGCTCTGGGGACGCCGCTACCCGAGGTTCCCGACACTGCTGTTCGTCCTCACCGGCACCGGCCAGGCCGGCTTCGCCAACCGCGCCGACGACCTGGAACGCATCGCCCGCACCCCGTACGTCGCCAAGATGCTGCGCACCGTCCCGGCCGGCGTCGCCAAGCTGGAGGACCTGGAGGCCGAAGGCCCCGGCTCCGACCTCTGGTGGTCGATCGCCGACCTCGAAGCCGGACCCGCCCCCTGGTGGGAGCTGACCGGCACCAGGCCCTGACCCGCGCGCGGCCCGTACCTTGATGCCCGTCCCGAGCCCGGGGCGGGCATCAAGGTATCCGGCCCGCTCCCACCAACGCTTTGATCTGCGACGTTATCTCGCCGTGACCAGGCCGCCAAGGTATCGGTGCGGCGTCCGGGGTGGTCATCAAGGTATCGGCGCCGGCCCCAGGGCGGGCATCAAGGTGTCGGCGGGGCGTGGCCGGGTGCGGATCCGGTCGCGCGTACGATCCCTGCCGTGGGCAAGCAGAAGACCTTCGAGTACCCCGGCCGTCTGATCAAGGCGCAGCGGGCGCTGGTGGGCGTTCAGGCCGAGCGCCGCGCGTTCCTGGCCGCGCTGCCGTCCTGGGGCGGCGATCTGGAGGCGGCCCGGGAGGGGCTCGCCGAGGAGCAGCTGGCCGAGTCGGCCCGGCTGGCGGAGGCCCAGCGGCAGGCTGCCCACGCGGTGTGGGCGAACGCGTATTGGGCGGAGCTTTCCGGTGAGGACCGGGTCGCCGCCCGCAGCCAGCTCAAGCGCGTCGGCGAGTCGGCGGAGCCTGCGGTCGCGTAGCCGCCAGGGGGCGCTCCGAGGCCATGCCACGCCGGCGTCACCCCGCGGCGGGTACACGGTCTGCACCGTTGGGTAGTTCGGGCAGTGGCCAGGCCGGGTCGGGCGCCCAGGTGGGCCAGGGGTCGGCGAACGGTCCGGCGCGGTCCTGGAGAAGGCCGAGGGCGCGTTCGCGGGCCTGGTCGACAAGGCGGTGGTCGGCGTCGGTGATGAAGCCGAGGCGGCGGCCGTGGTCGTACTCGTCCTCGTCCTTCCAGGTCGCCGAGGACAGGTCGGGCTCGACCACCAGGTCGACGAGCAGGTCCAGGGTGTCGATCCCGATCCGCGTCCGGACCGCCGGGCGCTCGAAGTTCACGTACAGGCGCAGCGGGTCGCCCGCCGGGGTCTGGAAGTGGTGCAGGGAGAACCACTCGCCGGTCTCGAAGCGGGAGCGCAGGACGGTGTGCCGCCAGGCCCACGGCTCCAGTTCCCAGGTGCCGGCCGCGAGGTTGGCCAGGCCGTCCTTGCGGGTGGTGTCGTCGCCGGTGCGCAGCGCGGTGGTCCAGGTGGTTGGGGCGAGGGCGCGGATCCCGGGCCAGTAGCCGATCTCGAGCAGGGTGCCGGTGTCGGAGATCGCCCGGTGGGGCTGGGCGGACCATACCTTGCCGAGGTGGATGTCACGGCGCACCACCGTGGAACCGGGAGTGAACGGGGTCCCGGTGACCGGCACGGCGGCGGTCACCGCCGGCCCCAGGTCTTGCAGGCGGGCTCGTGCCAGGTGGTCCGGACGACGACCCCTCCGGGGGTGAGGTGCTCGCTGGACCAGGTCCGGCAGCAGCCGCCGCCCGGTCGAGCCGGGGCCGGCGGCCTGGCGACGCGGACCACAGCAGCGGGGGTGGGAGCGGTCGGTGCGGACGGACGTCGGCGGCGGCGCCTGGTCGTGAGTGTCGTCATGTCGCAGGCTCTGCCCAGCACGCCGCCGCGCCGAACCAGGCCGCCACCCGAACAGACCAGCCAGGGCGAAACTCACCACCCGTGATCTGCGCTGGTGAGTTTCCGCCCCGAAGTGGCCGGCCCATGGCGGGCAAACTCACCAGCAGCGTCGAGGCGAACTCGATCCCGGAGGGAAACTCACCGGCGCAGATCACGGGCAGCGGCGCCCGGCGCCGGTCGGGGCACTGGAGGTGCGGTCGGAGATGCCGGTGGAGGCGGCGCGCGGCCCCTTGTCCCGGCCGGGCAGGCGCCAACCGTCGGTGGTGATGGTGAGTCCGAGGCGTTGATGCTGGGCTGGCCTTCGTCGTGCCACCGGGTGAGAAAAGCCTCGTACTCGTCCCATAGGCGGCGGCCGCCGTACAGCGCGGTCCCCACGTGTGGGTGTCCTGCGGCAAGTGTTCTCGTGGTCGCGGTGGGCTGTGGTCGGGAGCGCGGCGCGGCCTCGGGTCATGGGGTGCTCGCTCGGGCGTTGGTGTGGCCAGGAGCGGGGTGTGCCCCGGATGGTCCGGGGCACACCCGGTGGTGTGGGTGCTACATCATCTGCTGTTCGGTGAGGTCGTTGGCCTCAGGGGGTGCGTTCGGGGTTGAGCGTCCACTGCTGGTTGAGCTGGACACCCGGGCAGTTCCAGATGCCGAGGCGGGTGCCCTGGGCGGTTGCCCAGCCGGGCAGTTCGAGGCACCGGCCGTTGGGGCTGGTCGCGTCCACCGTCGCGGGGAGATAGATGCGGCCGTCGGGGCGCACGGCCCACTTCTGGCCGTTCTTCCCTTCGCACCGGGCGAGGACCGCGGTGGTGCCATCGCCGAGGGCGTCGTCTTTGGTGGAGACGCAGTAGCTGCCGGCCCTGATGGTCCCGTCCGCCGCGAAGTTGAACCGCTGGTTCGCGGTGTTCCAGCAGCCCCAGATGGCGAGTGTGGCGCCGGCACTCCGGCCGCCTTCGGCGTCCATGCACTGCCAGCCCGCGCTGTTGGGGCGGACTGACACGCTCGCGTCGGCGTAGCCGAGGAGCTGCCAGGGGTTGAAGCCGTCGACCTTGTTCCTGGTGGCGTCGCTGCTCTTGCCGGGGAAGACGGTGATGGCGTTGTTGTTGTCGACTGCCCAGGCGTCGGGGTAGCCGTCGTTGTTGAGGTCGCCGGCGCCGATCTTCGGGCCCGATCCGCACACCACACTGGGAAGGTGTCAGCCATGCACCTGACCAACCGCAC
>NZ_JBEYVJ010000367.1:0-6588 GCF_040643935.1 Kitasatospora sp. NPDC047058
GCCGCCGCGGCGGGCCGCGAACCGGGGCGGCGCCAGCACCTCGCCCTCGGCGGGCGCGGGCCGGCTGGTCCCGGGCACCCAGGCCGTACCGCCCCAGTAGCGGACGAAGCCGGGCACCGAAGGGTCGGGGTAGTAGCCCGGTGCGGGGCCGACGGCCGTCTCCTCGCCGCCGGCGAAGGGCCGGTCCGTCATGGGGGTCTTCTTTCCTCGCAGGGCCGATGCGGCGCGCCCGGCGGGGGCGGTTCGCGCGACAACGGCTCGGGCGACCCGGGTGGCTTCGCCGTCGGCGCGCGCGAGGGTACCGCCGGATGGGCGGACAGTCGCCGGGCAGTCACAAAGGGTAGTACCTCGGAAGCGCCGAGATGGGAAATTGGCCATTCCCGGGACAACCCGGGCCTGCCCGGGGTAAAGGCGGGGGCGCAGACGCCTCTCCGCGCGCCCCGTCCCGAGCGGTCACGCCCCGCGGCCGGGTGCCCCCTCGCCCGCGCCCGCGGAAGCGGAAGTCGCGAAGAAATCGGAGAAATCTCGGAAACGCGTGTAAGAACGCCCCCGCGCCGCGCTCTCCAAGGACACAGGGCCCAAACCGGGCACCGGCCGCAGACAGAGAGGAACGATCATGGAGCGCCCGACGAGCGTGGTCGAGCACGAACTGGAGCTCAACCTGGTACTCTCCCCCGAGCACAGCGTCCCCGTCCCGGCCCGGCTGTCCTACGGCAGCCACGACCCGTACGCCGTGCACATCACCTTCCACCTGGACACCGGCTCGCCGGTCACCTGGGTGTTCGCCCGCGAGCTGCTGGTGGAGGGCACCTTCCGTCCGTGCGGGCAGGGCGACGTGCGGATCTGGCCGACCCGGTCGGGCCGGCGCAGCGTGCTCTGCATGGCGCTGAGCTCGCCGGCCGGGGACGCGCTGCTGGAGGCGCCGCTGCCGGCGGTGGCCGCGTGGCTGGAGCGGGCGCACCGGCTGGTGCCGCCGGGCAGCGAGCTGGCCGCGCTGGACATGGACGGCTCGCTCGCCGAGCTCCTCGCGTGACGGACGGCACCCGGCGTAACCCCGCCACCCGGCGGGACGGTCCCCACGCCGGCCACCGCCTCCGCAGGCAGCACGGCCCCCGGCCGGGCGCCCGCGACGACTCAGCGGGCCGCGGGGGCCTGCTGACGGTCGTGCGCGGAGCCCGGGCGGCCGCCGCCGTCCCGCTGGCCGGGCAGCCGGACGAGCGGCGCACCGGCGGAGCGCCGCCGCGCCCTGGTCCGTAGCGCGGCCGCCAGCAGGAAGCAGATCCCGACCAGGGGGTAGACCGAGGTCGGGATCTGGCGCAGCGGCCCCATGTGCAGGACGGCCGCGCCCTGCGGCTTGGCGGCCCACATCCCGAAGGAGAGGAAGGCGACCAGCGTGGCCCCGAAGGCGGCGCGCCAGCGCACCTTGCGGACGGCGGCCGGCCGGGCGTGCTCGGCCGCCGCCTCGCAGGCGAGCAGGACGAGCACGGGCACGCACCAGACCCAGTGGTGGGTCCAGCTGATCGGCGAGATGAGCACCGCGGTGACGGCGGCGCAGCAGACGCCCCACGCCTCGGCGCGCGGCAGCCAGCGGGCGCTGCCGGCGGCCCAGGCGGCGACGGCGAGGCCGGCCACCGCGACCAGGCCGGCGCCCAGGGTGGCGGCGGTGCCGGGGTCGGCGGTGTGCAGGAGCCGGGCGAAGGCGCCGCGGACCGACTGATTGTCGACGATCTGGGTCTTGCCGACCCGCGAGGAGTCGTAGAGGTACTTGGTCCAGAAGCCCCAGGTGGCGTCGGGCAGTACCAGGGCGCCGGTCAGGAAGGTGCCGAGGAAGGTGAGGCCGGCCACGAAGGCGGCCCGGATCCGGCCGGTGATCAGCAGGTAGACGGCGAACAGGCCGGGGGTGAGCTTGATGCCGGCGGCGATGCCGATCGCGACGCCCTTGCTGCGGCGGCCGTCCGGGCGGGTGAGGTCCCAGAGGATGAGGCAGGCCAGGGCGAGGTTGATCTGGCCGTAGCGCAGCGTGGTGAAGACGGGTTCGAGCCAGACCCCGCCGCCGGTGACCAGGATCACGCCGAGCGGGCGCAGTTCGCGGCGCGGCCAGCCGACGAGCTTGAACGACAGGTGGGTGAGCAGGGCCAGCAGTCCGAGGTTGCCGAGCGTGATCACGATCCGGAGGAGCGGCACCGGGAACCAGGTCGTCGGCACGAACAGCATCGCGGCGAACGGCGGGTAGGTGGCGGGCAGGTTCCACTCGGTGACCCGCAGGCCGTAGAGGTCCTCGCCGTCGGCCACCGCGGCGCCCTCGGCCCGGTAGACGATCATGTCGACCATCGAGGTGTGGACGAAGTGCCGGACCACCGCGTAGACCACGAGGGACAGCAGTGCCACGGCGGAGACGGCCAGCAGGGGTCGGCGCGGCGCCTCGCGCAGGGCTCGCACGGGCGCGCCGAGGGCGTCCTTGAGGCGGTCCGACAGGGGGGCGGGCGCGGGGTCGGGTGCGGTCCGCACCTGGCTGCGCTCGTCTTGCACCGCTGTCACTGTCCGCTCCGTCCACCGCTCGACCGACCAGCGACGATACCGGATGGCCGCCGGGCGGGCCCGGGGACGGACGGCTACGGAGAGTAGCCAAATGCCCCGGTCGGCCGTGCTCCGTTGCGGGCGGAGCACGGACGGCCGGGGTCCCGGGGAGGGCCGGGTGAGGGGTGGAGCGGCTCAGCCGGTGTAGGCGCCGAGGGCCCGGGTGAAGTCCTGCGGCTGCTGGACGATGCTGCTGCAGGTGGCGTCGGCGAAGGCCTTGGCGCCGCCCTCGCAGGCCTTGTCGCGGGTGCCGGACCACATCGACAGCCAGGCCAGGTGCTTGGACTTGGCGAAGTCGGCGAGCTGCTTGGCGTCGGCGACGGTGAAGATCTCGCTGGCGACGTCGTTGACGCCGATCATCGGGGTGACGGCGACCTTGCGCCAGGCGGCGGCGTCGTCCACGCCGAGCACGCTCTTCACCTGGGCCTGGGTGGCGGTGGCGGCGGCGATGGCGTACTTGCCCATCTGGCCCTGCGGGTTCGGGGCGACGCCGTCGCCGAAGTCCATCGCCATGATGTTGACCGCGCCGATCGCGACGCCGTTCTTCTTGGCGTCGGCGACCAGGTCGACGCCTTCCTGGGTCAGGCCGGAGGGCAGTGCGGGCAGGGTGAAGGAGACGTCCAGGGCCTTGCCCTTGGCGGCGGCGTTCTTCTGCAGCTGCGCGATGGCCTGGGCGCGGCGGGTGTTGGCCGCGGTGTTGCTGATCGCGCCGCCCTCGACGTCGAAGTCGACCTTGGTCAGGCCGAAGGTGTCGACGGTCTTCTGGTAGACGGCCGTGAGGTCGGCCGCCGAGGAGCAGGCGAGGGCCAGTTCGCTGCCGTTGGCGCCGCCGAAGGAGACCCGGACGTCGCCGCCGATCGCCCGCAGCGCGCCGATCTGGGCGGCCACCGCGTCGGCGGAGAGGTCGCTGACGCCGCCCCACTTGGGGGTGCAGCCGCCGCCGGAGACGACGAAGGCGAGGTTGACGTTCTTCACGCCGGTGGCCTTGGCGCTCGCGACGAGGTCGTACGGCGGGTAGAGCGAGGTGTCGACGTACGGGGCGAAGCCGGCGCCGGTGGCCGGGGCGGGGGTGCCGGTCGCGGTCGCGGTGGGCGTCGGGGTGGCGGTCGCGGTGGGTGCCGGGGTGGTGGGCTTGACCGTGGCGGTCGGGCTCGGCGGCGCCGTGGTGGGCTTGGTGGTCGCGGTCGCGGTCGCGGTCGCGGTGGGTGCCGTGGTCGCGGTCGGCGAGGCGGTGGGCGTGCCGGTCGGCCGGCCCGAGGGGGTCGGCGGGGTGCCGTCGCCGGCCTTACAGGAGACGTTGTTGATCAGGCAGTTGGCGGGCTCGGCCTGGGCGGCGGCGCCGGCGCCCTGGGCGACGAAGCCGACCACCACGCTCTTGCCGGGCTCCAGGCGCTTGTTCCAGGACTCGGCCTTGACGGTGATGTGCCGGCCCTCGGCGGTGAAGGTGGCGTTCCAGAGCGAGTCGATCTTCGCCCCGTCCGGCAGGTCGAAGCTCAGCGTCCAGTTCTCGATCGCGCGGCTGTCCGGGTTGCTGACCAGGTACTGGCCGGTGTAGCCGGAGTCCCAGGTACTGGTGCGGCTGTAGACGGCGCCGAGCGAGGCGGCACTGGCCGAGGAGGCGAGGACGACGACACCGCCGGCGACCAGCGCGGCGGCCACCGCCGAGGCTCCGAGGACGACGCCCTTGCGGCTGCGCCGGCGGCGCCCTGAACGGCGGTTGGGCTGGGTCGTCATGTGCGCGTACCTCCGTTTGGGGGTACCTCCCGCCCGGAGGGTGGGGGAGGCAGCTGGAACCGGGGCCGGCCCGGCACCGGGTCCGTGGACCGGGTGCGGGTGGCGTGCCCCGGCTCGGTCGGGTGACCGGCGCGGACGACGCTAGTGGTGCCGGACGGCCGAAAACGCTCCCCTCAGCGAGGGGTACAGCTCTCTTAGGGCCGGCTTAAGGAAGAGGGGCCGGCTCGCGCCCGGCGCCGCCGTTCAGCGCTGGAACAGGACGCCGCGGCTGCGCCGCCGGCTGGTCCGGGCCCGGGTGCGGTCGGTCCGCGGCCGGAGCCGCAGCCGGATCTCCGCGCCGCCGAGCACGGCCGAGCGGCCGAGCGCGAGGTCGCCGCCGGTGGCCTCGGCGAGCTTGCGGACGATGTCCAGGCCGAGGCCGGTGGAGCCGTCGCCGCCCTGGCCCTGGCCGCGCTGGAGGGCCGAGTCGGGGTCGGTGAAGCCCGGCCCGGCGTCGCCGACCAGGACGATGACCGCGCTGTCGGTGACCAGCACGTCCACCGAGAAGGCGGTGCCGATGGCGGTGTGCCGGAACACGTTGCCGAGCAGGGCGTCCACCGCGGCGGCCAGGTCGCCGCGCTGCACCGGCACCGGGGCCGGCGCGTCGGCTCCGGCGAGCTGCCAGCGGCGTCCCTCGTCCTCGGCGAGCGCGGACCAGAAGCCGACCCGTTCCCGGATCACCTCGGCGGCGTCACAGCCTACGGTGACGGCGGGCGCGTCCTCGGGGGCGCGGCGGGCCGAGCGGATGATCTGGTCGACCTCGCGCTCGAGTTGGGAGACGGCGTGCCGGGTGGCGTCGGCGGCGTCGCCCTCGCCGAGCGAGGCGGCGTTGAGCCGCAGCACGGTGAGCGGGGTGCGCAGCCGGTGCGACAGGTCGGCGGCCAACTCGCGTTCGGCCGCAAGCAGTTGGACGACGCGGTCGGCCATCGCGTTGAACGCCTGGCCGGCTTCGCGGAGTTCCTCGGGGCTGCCGGTGCTCTCCCCATCGTCGACCGGCACCCGGACGGCGAGGTCCCCGGAGCCGAGCGAGCGGGCGGCGGCGGCCAGCCGGCGGGCGGAGGCGACGATCCGGGCGCCCATCCGGTCGGCGACCAGGACCGAGATGGCCACCAGCGCCAGCGCGACCGCTGACAGCACCAGCCAGGCGGTGGCGACGCCCCGGGTGAGGTCGCCGTCGGCGACGAACACCTCGACCACGGCGGTCCGGCCGGTGTCGACGGCGACCGGCTGGAGCAGGGCGTAGCCGCCGGGGACCTCGACGGTGAAGGAGCGGCCCTGGCCGCCCGCGGTGGCCACGTCGTCGGCCGAGGCGCGGGCCTCGCCGATGGTCACGCCGCCGTCGGGGCCGACCATCGCCGTCCCGGCCGACGTCCCGCCGGCCGCCGCGCCCGGTGCGGCCGGCAGCGGGAGGTGCACCGCCATCCGCCGTTGGGCGCCGGCGTCGGTGCTGGCCACCGCACGGGCGATGGCGTCCTGGCCGGTGGTGATGGCGAGGGCCGGGCCGAGCGCCGCCGCCTGGCGCTCGGCCGCCGTGAACGAGCGGTCGCGGGCGGTCTGTTGGACCATCAGGCCGAGCGGGATGAGGAAGGCCAGCGCGACCATGGTGGTCCCGGCGACGGCGGCCTTGATCAGGGCCCAGCGCAGCGAGTGCCCGAACCGCCTCACGTCCGGTGCTCCGCGGGCGCGGGCCCGGGTCCGGCCGGGTGCCCGGGCGCCTCCAGCCGGACCCCGACGCCGCGCACGGTGTGCAGGTAGCGCGGGTCGGCCGCGGTCTCGCCGAGTTTGCGGCGCAGCCAGGAGAGGTGGACGTCGATGGTCTGGTCGCCGCCGTAGGTCTGGCGCCACACCTCGGCCAGGATCTCCTTGCGTGGCACCACCACGCCGGGGCGGGCGGCGAGGAAGGCCAGCAGGTCGAACTCACGGCGGGTCAGGTCGAGCGCCCCGCCGTCCAGGGAGGCCTCGCGGCGCTGGAGGTCGATGGCGAGCCCGCCGACCCTGAGCACCTGGGCGACCGGCGCGGCGCCGCCGCCGAGCCGGCGCAGCACCGCGGCCATCCGGGCGCTGAGGTGTTCCCCGGAGAAGGGTTTGACCAGGTAGTCGTCGGCGCCGTCGTTGAGCAGCCTGACGATCTCGGCCTCGTCGTCCCGGGCGGTGGAGATGATCACCGGCACGTTGGTCAGGCCGCGGATCATCTTGAGCGCCTCGCTGCCGTCCAGGTCGGGCAGGCCGAGGTCGAGG
>NZ_JBEYVJ010000368.1:0-6530 GCF_040643935.1 Kitasatospora sp. NPDC047058
CGCGGCCCGCGCCGCGCGGACCGCCTCGCCCGGTTCGCCGCGTTCGAGGGCGTCCAGGGCGGCGGTCGCGTAGAGCCGTCCGAAGGCGTGCCGCGCCGACGCGGAGGCCTCGGCGGCGGCCATGCCCCGGCGCAGGCACGCGGCGGCCTCGCCACTGTCCCCGCGCCCGGCCGCGAACTCGGCGAGCCGCTGCCAGGGCAGCGCGCTGGAGCGCCCGCCGAGCTCCTCGTGCAGGTGGGCGCTGCGCTCCAGGCAGCCGGGCGCCTCGTCCCAGTGGCCGCGCAGCAGCAACGACTCGCCGAGCAGGCACCAGGCGAAGGCCTCGGCCCGGCGGGTGCCGCGGGCGAGCGCCAGGTCGAGGAGCTGCCGGGCGTACTCCTCGACGTCGTCGCTCAGGCCGTCCCCGTACAGCTGGTACTGGCCGAGGCACCAGTGGATGCCGGAGATCCGGCCGAGCCGGCCGTCCGCGTCGGCCGCACCGAGCCGTTCGACCTCGCGGCGCAGGCCCTCCCGCCACGCCCCGCGGACGTGGCGGACGACGGCGACCGTCTCGTTGGCGGCCGCGACGTCCGCGGCCGTGCCGTACCCCTCGGCAAGGGTCAGCCCGGCCTCGGCGGCCTGCTGCGCCTCGTCGTGACGGCCGGACGCCCGGAGCCAACCGGCCCGCACCCCGAGCAGCCGGCCGGTCTCCGCGGGATCGCCGCCGGCCTCGGCGAGGGCGGTCTCGGCGGCGCCCAGGTGGGGTTCGGCGGCGGCCGTGGAGCCGCCGGACTCCCCCGCCAGGTGCGCTGCGGCCGCCTTGCGGTGCAGCCGCACCGCCCGCAGGCCGGTGCCGTCGGCCACCCGCCCGGTGAGGACCCCCGGCGAGGCGGGCAGGTCCACCACCCCCGGGGTGATTGCGGAGCCGTACGCGGCGGCGGCGCCGGCGGTGTCGCCGGCGAGCATCCGCAGGTCGCCGACGTGCTCCCAGAGCTCGCCGGCGAGTTCGGCACGGACCGCGCCGCCGGTCCGGACCTGTTCGCGCAGCCGCGTGGCCGCGGGTCCGGGCCCCTCGGCGCCGTCCGACGCGCGCTGCAGCGCGGCGGTGAGCCGGTCGTACTCGTGCAGCGCCTCGTGCCGCCGCCCGGCGAGCGCGTACACCCGCATCAGCGCCGACGAGGCGTCCTCGTGCAGCGGGTCGGCGGCCACCGCCCGGCGCAGCGCGGCGGCCGCACCGTCGAGGTCGGCGCGGGCCTCGCGCAGGCCGGCGAGTTCGACCAGGAGCGCCAGGTACTCGGCGTGCAGCGCCCGCTCACGCCCGGCCGCCCACTGCTCGTAGCGGTCCTCGGGCAGCAGGTCGCCGCCGTAGCGGGCGACGGCCCGCTCGTAGGCGGCGGGGTCGCGGCTGCGGCGGGCGTGCAGCGCGGCGTGCTCGAATTCCTCGACGTCGACCAGCAGCGGACCGCCGTGCAGGGCGAGGCCCACGCCCTCCTCCAGGTGGAGGTGCGGGGCGGCCGGGTCCGGGTCCAGGACGCGCCGGGCCTCGTGCAGGGCCTTGCGGAGCCGGCCGGCGCCGGTCTCGGGCGGCTGCCCGGGCCAGAGGGCGCCGAGGACCTGCTCGCGGTGCAGCCGGTGGCCGGGGGCGAGCGCGAGCAGTTTGACCAGGCTCCGGGACGTCCGCAGGCGCCATGCGTCGGCGGCGATCTCCTGCGCGCCGACCCGCACCAGGAAACCGCCGAGGAGGCGGATACGCAGTTCGACCATGCGCCGGGCGCCTTCCGTGCGGACACTACGAACCTACGTCCACCGGGGCCGACCGGCGAGTCCGGCCGCTGCGGGCCGGGCCCGGGCGGTCGGGGGCGCGGTCGCGGGCCGGGCGCGGGGATCAGGCCCGGGGCTCAGGCCCGGGGTGTGAGCTCCGGGGTGCCGAACTCGCGCACCGCGTCGGCCACGATGGCGTCCAGGCTGGCGTGGTGGGCGCCGCGCCAGTAGGCCTGCCCGCAGGCGGTGCACTGCGCGAACGCGTCGTACGAGCGCTCGGCGCCGTCCTGGAGCTGGTCCTGCACCGAGGTCTTGGCCACGCTGCGCAGCGTCCCGTTGCAGGTGGTGCACCGGCTCCAGGGGGCGAGCGGCGGCGCGAACCGGGACAGGACGTCCCGCAGCTGTTCGGCGGGGCGGTGGCTGTAGACGTAGGCGCCGGCGAAGAGTTCGCGCCGCCGCAGCAGGCCGCGGTCCCGGGAGAGCATGATGCGCCCCTCGGCGGCCGACCGCGCGGCGAGCGCGGCGTCCCCGATGTCCGGGTTCTCGTAGGCGGCGTCGACGCCCAGCAGGCGCAGCCGGCGGGCGAGCGTGCCGAGGTGGACGTCGAGCAGGAAGCTGACCGGGGCGGCGAACCGCTGCGGCCGCTGCACGGCCCGCACCGAGATCAGCTCACCGTGCGCGGGGACGTGCGACTCGTCCACCCGCCGGCCGTCCGCGAACAGCGCGCCGGCCTCGGTGAGCGGGACGCCCAGCGACTCCACCACGTGCCCGAGCGTCGAGGCACCGTCGGTGCGCACCGCCGTCCGTTCACCCCGCCGTGCGGAGGTGAGGAAGAGTTGCAGGTCGGGGTCGAAGCTGAGCCAGATCTCCGGTCGGTCCACCCGGCCAGCATGCCAGCGGGCGGCCGGCGGCGGCCAGCACTTTTCCCGCCGCCGGCGCCACCGTCCCCCCGCCGGGGCAGGGCTCCCGCCTCAGTGGCCTCCCACGGCCGCCCGGGCGGTGAAGGCCCGCCGGTAGTCGGTCGGGGTCACGCCGACCCGGGCGGTGAAGTGGCGGCGCAGGTTGGCCGCGCTGCCGAGGCCGCTGCGCTCGCCGATCCGCTCGACCGGCAGGTCGGTCGCCTCCAGCAGCGACTGGGCGCGGGCGAGCCGTTGGTTGAGCAGCCACTGCAGCGGGGTGGTGCCGGTGGCGGCCTGCAGCCGCCGGAAGAAGGTGCGCGGGCTCATCCGGGCACGGCGGGCCAACTCGTTGACCGTCAGGGGCTGTTCGAGGTTGGCGGTGGCCCACTGCAGGACCGGCGCGAGGCTGTCGTCGTCCGCGACGGGGACCGAGAGGTCCACGAACTGGGCCTGGCCGCCCGGGCGGTGGGCCGGGACGACGAGTTTGCGGGCCAGCCGGTTGGCCACGTGCGCGCCGAGGTCGCGCCGGACGAGGTGCAGGCAGAGGTCGAGGCCGGCGGCCACGCCCGCGCTGGTCAGCACGTCCCCGTCGTCCACGTAGAGCACGCTGTCGTCCACGGTGACGGCCGGGTGGCGGCGGGCCAGGTCGGCGGTGTGCGACCAGTGCGCGGTGGCCCGGCGCCCGTCCAGCAGCCCGGCGGCCGCGAGGGCGAACGCGCCGGTGCAGAGCGACACCATGCGCGCCCCGGCCCGTGCCGCGCGCCGCAGTTCGGCCACCAGCGCCGGCGGCACCTCGCGCTCGCCGGTCACGCAGGCGTCCGGCACCGAGGTGACGATCACGGTGTCCGCGTCGGCCAGCGCCTCCCAGCCGTACTCGGCGCGCAGCGAGAAGCCGTACCCGCCGGGCGGCCTGGGCGGTGCCCCGGCGTCCGGCGTCTCGGCGCAGAGCCGCAACTCGTACCAGCGCTCGGCGAGCTCGGGCTGCGGGATGCCGAAGACGGCGCAGGCCATGCCGAGTTCGTAGAGGTCCCAGAGCGGGAGCTCGGTGTGGTCGAGGACGGCGACGGCCACGGTGCCGGGGCCGCGTCCGGGGGTGTGCGGTAAGGCGCTCATGCCCGGCAGCCTACTGGCAGGAATCGTGCGGCAAAGGGCATTACCGCCACTGTCCGCGGTCCCGCCGGGCGGCGAGAGTAAGTGCTGTCGATCAAGACCTCGGCCACCCAATTCCCCAGCCCAGCAGGGAGATCACCCCATGCCGCAGAATCCGGTCCACCCCGCCGCCGACTCCGCCCGGGCCCCGCGCCCCGCCGATCCGGCCGGTCCCGCCGGTCCCGCCGGTTCCGCCGGTTCCGCCCGCGAGCCCGTCACCGTCCTCGGCCTGGGCGCGATGGGCACCGCGCTCGCCGCCGCCTTCCTCGCCGCCGGCCACCCCACCACCGTCTGGAACCGCTCCGCCGCCAAGGCCGAACCGCTGACCGCCCGCGGCGCCGTCCGGGCGGCCACCCCGGCCGAGGCGGTCGCGGCGGGCCCGCTGATCGTCGCCTGCGTCCTCGACGACGACGCCCTGCGCGCCGTCCTCGCCGGCACCGAACACCTGCTGTCCGGCCGCACCCTGGTGAACCTCACCTCCGGCTCCCCCGAGCAGGCCCGCGAGCTGGCCGGCTGGGCCGCCGGGCACGGCCTCGGCTACCTCGACGGCGCGATCATGATCACCCCGCCCGGCATCGGCGGCCCCGACGCGACCCTGCTCTACAGCGGCGCACCCGAAGCGCTCGCCCGCCACCGCGACACCCTCGCCGTCCTCGGCGACCCGGTCGACCTCGGCCCCGACGCCGGGATCGCGGGCCTCTACGACACCGCGCTGCTCGGCCTGATGTGGTCCTCGCTCAGCGGCTGGCTGCAGGGCGTGGCCCTGGTCGGCGCCGACGGCGTCCGCGCCACCGACTTCACCCCGGTCGCCACCCGCTGGCTGTCCGGCCCCGTGGCCGGCTTCATCGGCCGCTACGCCGCCCAGGCCGACGCCGGCACCTACCCCGGGGACGACGCCAGCCTGACCGTCCACCTCGCCGCGATGGAGCACCTGCTGCACGCCGCCCGGGCCCGCGGCGTCGACACCGAGCTGCCCGAACTCCTCGCCCGCCAGACCGGACGGGCCGTCGAGGCCGGCCACGGCGCCGACAGCTACGCCCGCCTGATCGAGGGGATCCGCCGGTGACCACCGCCGCCCCTGCTCCCGCCGTCACCGACTGGCCCGCGCTGGTGACGGAGGCCGCCGCCCGGACCACCGGACTGCTCGGGCGGGCCGCCGGCGCCGACTGGTCCCGCCGCCCGGAGGGCAGCGACCGGACCTGCCGCGAGACCCTCGACCACCTCGCGCTCGGCGTGCTCGGCTACGCAGGCCTGCTGACGGCCCGTCCGGCCGACCGCTACATCGCCCTGTTCGGCTCGCTCGACCCGGCCGCGCCGGTCCCGCACTGTCTGGAGGGTCTGCGCATCGCGGCCGCCCTGCTGGCCGGCGCGGTCCGGGACGCGCCGCCGGACGCCCGGGCCTGGCACCCGTGGGGGGCCTCGGACGGGCCGGGCTTCGCGGCCATGGGGACGGTCGAACTCCTCGTCCACGGCTGGGACTTGGCGGGCGCCCTGGACCTCGCCCGGTCGCTGCCGGACGAGCTCGCCGCCCCGGCGCTGGCCCGGCTGTTCCCGGCCGCCCCGGCCGGCCACGCCCCCGGGGACACCCTGCTCTGGTGCACCGGCCGGACCGCCCTGCCGGGCCTGCCCGAGGTGCCCGCGGGCGCGTGGAGCTGGGACGGCCGGGTGCGGTGACGGCGGGGCGCGGCAAGGCCGCGGTGACGGCGGCGGGGCACGGCGAGGCCGCGGTGACGGCCGCGCACGGTGGCCGCGGTGACGACCGGAGGTCAGCCGCGCGGCGTCCAGAAGGCGGCCAGGCGGGCGGCGCCGGGCCCGACCGCCTTCCAGGAGCCGTCGAAGGTGAGCACCGCGATGGCCGAGGTGGGGAAGGCGGCGCTCAGCCGGGCCGCCAGGTCACCCTCGGACGCGTCGGCGAGGGTGTCCGCCAAGGCGTGCATACCGGGGTTGTGGCCCACCATCACCACCTCGTCCACCTCCTCAGGCAGCTCGGTGAGCAGGGCGAGGAGTTCGCCGGGGCTCGCCGCGTAGATCCGCTCCTCGAACACGGTCCGGGGGCGCTCGGGCAGCTCGGAGACGACCAGGCTCCAGGTCTCCCGGGTCCGCACCGCGGTCGAGACCAGGGCGAGGTCCGGGGCGATGCCCGCACCGGCCAGCCAGCGGCCCGCGGCCGGGGCGTCCCGGCGGCCCCGTTCGGCCAGCGGGCGCTCGTGGTCGTCGATGACCTCGCTCCGCTCGGACTTGGCGTGCCGGACCAGGACGATCCTGCGGGTTCGTTCGGTGCTCACGGCGGTCTCCTCCTCCACGACACGGCCCACTATCCGGTACCCGCACAAGGCGGGCCACTGCACGCCCGCACACCCGCACACCCGCAGGCCCGCAGGCCCCGGCCTCCGGTCCGCCCCTCACCCGGGAAGGGGAGGGGCGGACCGGAGGCCGGGGACGCCCGGCGGGGCGTCAGCGGAAGGTGCGCAGGCGGAGGCTGTTGCCGACCACGAAGACCGACGAGAACGCCATCGCCGCACCGGCGATCATCGGGTTGAGCAGGCCCGCGGCCGCCAGCGGCAGGGCGGCGACGTTGTAGCCGAAGGCCCAGAAGAGGTTGCTCTTGATGGTGGCCAGGGTGCGGCGGGAGAGCCGGATGGCGTCTGCGGCGGAGCGCAGGTCCCCGCGGACCAGGGTGAGGTCGCCGGCCTCGATCGCGGCGTCGGTGCCGGTGCCCATGGCCAGGCCCAGGTCGGCCTG
>NZ_JBEYVJ010000369.1:0-6468 GCF_040643935.1 Kitasatospora sp. NPDC047058
AGTCGTGACTGATGCTCCAGGCAGTGTCTTCGGGATCGACGACCATGCCATCTGCTGTCTCTATCGGGGCGGGCAGCCAGGGATCCCAGTCCCGGAGCGCCTGGTCGGCGCCCAGCTCGCCGGCCCGGGCCATGAACGCGCGGATGTCCTTCGGCAGGCAGCCGCCGCCGAAGCCGAGGCCGGCGTTCAGGAACTTGCGGCCGATCCGCTCGTCGTAGCCGAGCGCGGTGGAGAGCAGGGTGACGTCGGCGCCGGCCGCCTCGCAGACCTCCGCCATCGCGTTGATGAACGAGATCTTGGTGGCCAGGAAGGAGTTGGCGGCGGCCTTGACCAGCTCGGCGGTGGCGTAGTCGGTGACCACGAACGGCACCCCGGCCCCGATCGGGTCCGCGTACACCTCGCGCAGCAGCTGCTCGGCGCGCTCGCTGCGGGCGCCGACCACGATCCGGTCCGGGCGCAGGGTGTCCTGGACGGCGAAGCCCTCGCGCAGGAACTCCGGGTTCCAGGCGAGCTCGGCGCCCTCGCCGACCGGCGCCAGCGAGGCCAGCCGCTCGGCCAGCCGGTTCGCCGAGCCGACCGGGACGGTGGACTTGCCGACCACCAGGACCGGGCGGGTCAGGTGCGGGGCGAGCGCGTCGATCGCGGCGTCCACGGCGGACATGTCGGCGGCGAACTCGCCCTTGAGCTGCGGGGTGTTGACGCAGACGAAGTGCACGTCGCCGAACTCCGCGGCCTCCTGGGCGGAGGTGGTGAAGCGCAGCCGGCCGGTCGAGCCCTCGTGGCCGGCCACGTGCTTGAGCAGCAGCTCGGACAGGCCCGGCTCGTACATCGGGACCCGGCCCGCGGTCAGCATCGCGATCTTCTCGGGGTCGATGTCCAGGCCCAGCACCTCGAAGCCGAACTCCGCCATGGCGGCGGCGTGGGTGGCGCCGAGATAACCGGTGCCGATCACGGAGATGCGGAGGGTCACGGGTTCTCCCTTTGCGGAATCTCGACCTGGACGAACAGTGGGCGGGCGGGGCGTAACGACCCCTGATGCTATCCGCCCGCCGGGGTACCGCCCAGGCCCTCCCATCAGCACCGGAGCACCGGTGCTGGCGGGCGGGCGGATCGGCCGGGGAGGCTCCGGGGGCCGCTGGCGCCGTAACGCCCGCCCCGCACGGGCGGTGACCGTGCGTCCGGGAGCGCCGGACCGCCGACACCCCGGGGCGGACGCCGGCCGAACCTAGGCAGCCGCAGGCCGGAGCCCTAGGATCTACTGAACGGTAGCTAACATCACTCCTTCTCACACGAACGAGGCGGGAACCATGGCGGGCAGCGCAGGGGCGTCGGACTTCGATCTCTTCCGGATCTCCGAGGAGCACGAGATGCTCCGTGAGGCGGTGCGTTCGCTGGCCGAGGCGAAGATCGCCCCGTTCGCGGCGGAGGTGGACGAGCAGGGGCGGTTCCCGCAGGAGGCGCTGGACGCGCTGCAGGGCAACGACCTGCACGCGGTGCACGTGCCGGAGGAGTTCGGCGGTGCGGGGGCGGATGCGCTGGCGACGGTGATCGTGATCGAGGAGGTGGCGCGGGTGTGCGCCTCGTCGTCGCTGATCCCGGCGGTGAACAAGCTGGGTTCGCTGCCGGTGCAGCTGTCGGGTTCGGAGGAGCTGAAGGCGAAGTACCTGGGGGCGCTGGCGCGGGGTGAGGGGATGTTCTCGTACTGCCTGTCGGAGCCGGAGGCGGGTTCGGACGCGGCGGGGATGAAGACCCGGGCGGTGCGGGACGGGGACTTCTGGGTGCTGAACGGGGTGAAGCGCTGGATCACCAACGCCGGTGTGTCGGAGTTCTACACGGTGATGGCGGTGACGGATCCGGAGCTGCGGAGCAAGGGCATCTCGGCGTTCGTGGTGGAGAAGGGCGACGAGGGGGTGTCGTTCGGTGCGCCGGAGAAGAAGCTGGGGATCAAGGGTTCGCCGACGCGTGAGGTGTACTTCGACAACGTGCGGATTCCGGCGGACCGGATGATCGGTGCGGAGGGGACGGGTTTCGCGACGGCGATGCGGACGCTGGACCACACCCGGGTGACGATCGCGGCGCAGGCGGTGGGGATCGCGCAGGGGGCGCTGGACTACGCGAAGGGGTATGTGAAGGAGCGCAAGCAGTTCGGGAAGGCGATCGCGGAGTTCCAGGGGGTCCAGTTCATGCTGGCGGACATGGCGATGAAGCTGGAGGCGGCGCGGCAGCTGACGTACGTGGCGGCGGCGAAGTCGCAGCGCGGGGACGGTGACCTGACGTTCTTCGGGGCGGCGGCGAAGTGCTACGCGTCGGACGCGGCGATGGAGATCGCGACGGATGCGGTGCAGCTGCTGGGCGGGTACGGGTACACCCGGGACTACCCGGTGGAGCGGATGATGCGGGACGCGAAGATCACGCAGATCTACGAGGGCACCAACCAGGTCCAGCGCATCGTCATGGCCCGCAACCTGCCGTAGTACGCCCCGCGGCGGTGCACCGGAACGCCCGCGGTGCACCGCCGCGCACGCACGTCCGGCTGTTCGAGGCCGGTGCTATGTTCCGGGAATGAGCGAGAAGGAAGAACAGGACCAGCCCATGAACGACGGGCCGCCGAAGCCGGCGATGCGCGAGGCGCTGGTCGCCGCCGCCTTCGAGCTCTTCCTGGAACGCGGCTTCGAGCAGACCACGGTCGACGACATCGTGTCGCTCGCCGGGGTCGGCCGGCGCTCCTTCTTCCGCTACTTCCCGGCCAAGGAGGACGTGGTCTTCCCCGACCACGAGCGCAGCCTCGCCGAGATGACGGAGTTCCTGGAGTCCGGCACCGGCGACGAGGACCCGGTCCGGCACGCCTGCGACGCCGCCCGGCTCGTCCTGCGGATGTACGCCGAGCAGCCGTCCTTCTCCGTGCAGCGCTACCGGCTCACCCGCAAGGTGCCCGGCCTGCGCGCCTACGAGCTGTCGGTGGTCTGGCGCTACGAGCACACCCTCGCGCACTACCTGCGCGGCCGGTTCGCCGACCGGCCGGACGGCGCGCTGCGGGCCGACGTCATCGCGGCCGCCGTGGTCTCCGCGCACAACCACGCGCTGCGGACCTGGCTGCGCTCCGGCGGCGAGAGCGACTGGGTCGCCGAGGTGGACGCGGCGATGGCCTTCGTCACCGGCACCTGGAGCGACCGGACGGACGGCGGCACCGCGGCCGGCGAGGGGGACGCGGACGACGTGGTGGTCCTGGTCGCCAGCCGCCGGGCACCGCTCTGGCGGATGGTCCAGGGCATCGAGAGCGCACTGGGGGAGTCCGACCGGGTCCGGCAGCAGTGACAGCCCCCGGAGGCCTCCCGGCCGCTCCCCGGTCCTGACGGCTCACCCGCGCGGCGCAACCCGGCCGGGGCGCGCCGCACGGAGCTCACCGGTTGCCGTACGGCCCCCGGGCCGCAGGCCAGACTCGGTCGCAGGACGGGGCCGGGCGGCGGCCGGCCCCGGGGAGCGCGAAGGAGCGGGCATGCCCGAGCAGACCCGGCCGGCGGGCGGTGACCCCACCCTGCGTGAGGTGCTGCTGTCGAAGGGGTACCTCACCGTGCTGCTGGTCTCGGCGGTGGTCGGCATCCCGGTCTCGCTGGCCGCGTTCGGCTTCGTCAGCCTGGAGCACGAACTCCAGCACTGGGTGTGGGACAGCCTGCCGGACGCCGTCGGCCTGGACGAGCCGCCCTGGTGGTGGCCGCTGCCCGCGATGCTGCTCGCCGGGCTGCTGGTGGCCCCGGTCCTGACCCGGCTGCCCGGGCACGGCGGGCACATCCCGGTGGACGGCCTGGGCGGGCCGCCCACCCCGCCGAAGGCCGTCCCCGGCGTGGTGCTGGCCGCCCTCGTCTGCCTGCCGCTCGGCACGGTGCTCGGCCCCGAGGCGCCGCTGATGGCGCTGGGCAGCGGCCTGGCCCTGCTCGCGGTCCGCGGCGCCGAACGGGCCGCCAAGCCGCAGCTGGCGCCGGTGCTCGGCGCGGCGGGCTCGGCCGCGGCGATCTCCACCATCTTCGGCAGCCCGCTGGTCGCCGCCGTGATGATGATCGAGGCGGCCGGGCTCGGCGGCCCGCAGCTGACCATCCTGATCCTCCCGTGCCTGGTGGCCACCGGCATCGGCGCGCTGGTGTTCACCGGCTTCGGCCACTGGACGGGCCTGTCGATCGGCGCGCTCTCGCTGCCCTCCGTGCCGAAGGCCGGCATCCCGGACCCCGGCGACTTCCTCTGGGGCATTCCGATGGCGGCGGTGGTGGCGCTGGTCTGCGTGACGGGCCAGGGCCTCGGGCGGCAGGTCAAGGCGTACACCACCGGCGGCCCGGACCGCTCCGCGGCGGGGCCGACCGCCCGTCAGACGGCCGTCCGGACGGTGCTCTGCGCGGTCCTGGTCGGCGTCTGCATCGCGGCCTACGCGCTGCTCACCGGACGGTCGCCGGAGGAGGTGGCGCTCTCCGGGCAGATCACCCTCGGCACCCTGGTCGCGGACCCGGCGGCCTGGCCGATCGGGGCGCTGCTGGCGCTGGTGCTCTGCAAGGCGGCCGGCTGGGGCGTCGCGCTCGGCAGTCTGCGCGGCGGCCCGATCTTCCCGGTGATCCTGATCGGCGCCGCCGTCGGCGTGGCCTGTGGTCCGCTGCCCGGCTTCGGCACCGCCCCGGGCCTGGCGGCCGGGATCGCCGCCGCGAGCGCGTCGGTCACCCGGCTGCCGGTCACCAGCGCCGTGCTGGCGACGGCACTGCTCGACGGGGACGCCCAGAACACGACGCCCCTGCTGATCGTCGCCACGGTGACGGGCTTCATCGTGGGCGAGCTGATCCGCGCGTTCGGCCGGCGCCGGACCGCCGCCCCCCTGGACGGGCGGAGCCGGGCGGAGGTCGGCTGACACCGGGCCGGGGGCAGGGGCCGGGGCCATGCCCGGGGCCGGACGCCGGATCGGCTGTCCGCGGACCGGCGGAGCGTCATGTCAATGGCCGCAGGCCGTGCACCCGTCCGACGGACGGCGGGTGAACATCCGTCGATTCGCCGCTGTCGGCGGCGGCCGGTGCGGCATAACGGAGGGGTTCCGGCCCGGCATCTCGGACCGGAGCCCCCACCGGACCGGCCGAAGGACCCCACCCATGCCCCTGAAGAACTACGGCGTGCTCGCCGCCACTGCGATCGACCGGCGTCGCGAGGGTGCCAGCGACACCCCGCACTACCAGATCCACCTCCGCGACACGAACGGCACCCACTACCGCGCCGCGGTCAACGTCCTGTCCCAGCAGGCCCCTTCGGAGCTCCTCTTCATCGTCCTGGAGGACTTCCGGCACCCGATGACCGCGCAGCTCCCCGACCCCGGCAGCGGCTGGACCGACCTCCCGTCGAAGCCCGACACCGCGAGCCTGGACTTCATCCGCGGCAACCTCTTCGACCCGGCCGCGATGCGGACCCTGCCGCCCGACCTCCCCGGCCCCGACAACGACCTCGCCGACCTGCTGGACCACTTCGTGCAGCGCGCGATCAACGACCCGTCCGCCGCGGTCTTCCTGATCGGCCAGCGCTTCGGGCCCGAGCCGACCATCCCGGACAAGGTGTTCGGCTTCAAGCCCGGCAACGGCGTCCACGACATCCACATGAACCAGGGCAACAGCGGCCACTTCACGTCCGACGACGGCGTCTTCCAGGACGGCGGCCTGCTGATCCACTTCCCGGCGGAGGACCGCTGGGTCGCGGTCTTCCTGGCCTTCCAGTCGCAGTCCTTCCACACCGACGACGTGACCGGCCACACGATCCCGGGTACCCCGCCCCGCCCGACCGACCCGGCCGGCCACGTCGCCGCGGTGCGCATCGTCGGCGCCGTGGTCAACCCGGTCGGACCGGCCCCGGAGGACGAGACGGTCACCCTGCTCAACACCACGGCGGCCCCGGTCGACCTGACCGGCTGGCACCTGGCCGACCGGGCCAAGCACCTGCTCGCCCTGCCCGCCGGGCCGCTGGCCGCCGGTGCCACGCTCACCGTGCGCGGCGGCAACGGCTTCGAGCTCGGCAACCACGGCGGGGCGATCACGCTGCTCGACGCCCGCGGCCTCAAGGTCCACGGCGTCGCCTACACGGCCCGCCAGGCCGCGGCCGAGGGGCGGACGGTCACCTTCTGACGCGCTCCGGCGGGGCGCTCACGGACCGGGTCCTCCCGGGGCCGGTGAGCGCCCCGTCTCCGCGTCGGGCCGTCAAGGCGCCGCTGCTTCACGCCTTCGGCCGCTTGCCGCCGCGTCCTCCGTCCCCCGTCCGGGTGAGCTCCGGATTCCCCCGGGTTCGACCGGGGCAGCCTCGCCCCGTGACCACCTCCACGCCCCGCCGTCGTCGGCGCCGCCGCCCGGCCGCCCCGCACCGCAAGCCCGTCCCGGCCCAGGTCGCCGTCCAGCCTCCGGTGCCGTCCCCGGCCAAGGCCCCGGCGCCGAGCGCGCCGCCCGCCCGGCCGGCGGCGGT